>JABGUO010000083.1 GCA_018646565.1 Opitutia bacterium
AGATTGATTATAGTACAATAACTCCCGAGCTAAATAGTTAATACTTATCCTAGAATTCAAAATGATTTCATGTGTATAGAAATTCCTTGATTTTAACTAGTCAAATTAAAGCCTATTGATAGGAAATAGTTTATTCTTTATAATTCCAATTGATGGCAAACCTTTTGGACATAATTTCGGCGATTTCTCCCCCTTTGTTTATTCTTTTAATTGGTGGGTTGTGTCGGAGGGTTGGGTGGTTACGAGTCGAGGCAGATGCATCTTTAAGTGTTTTGACGGTAAGGGTACTGTATCCGTGTTTCTTTTTTTATCATTTGGTGGGTAATCAGGACACTCTTTCATTTACGCATTTCTTTGTTGTTACCTCCGCAGGGTTTATTTGTATTTGCTTAGGTTTTGGATGTTCCTACTTCGTTGCAAAATTGATGGGAGTGAAGTCAACAGCCATTTCGTCTTTCACGTTTTGTTCAGGAATTTTTAATTATGGTTTCTTTGCTTTTCCAGTTGCGGCATCAATTTTTGGCGAGGAAATTATTGCCAAGATCATCCTTTTCAATCTTGGGGTAGAAACAGCAATTTGGACGGCGGGAATCTGGGTGCTTGCTTCGAATCAATTTAAATTAATTCGTTTATTGAATCCACCAATTATTTCAATTATTTTGGCGGTGTTTGTAAGGGAGGTAGGGGGACAGCAAATGATACCGTCTTTCTTATGGGAAATTATTACCTTACTTGGTTCTTGTGCGATTCCAATAGGTTTACTCTTAATCGGGGGCAATTTTTCAGATTTGATAAAAAACTTTAAACTCTCAACTGGGTTACGAGTCGAGTTTTCATCAATACTTGTCCGGTTATTAATCTTCCCGCTACTTATTTTTTGTTATGCCCTTAAAGGTCCAATACCCATCGGAATGGAGTGGTTCAGAGATATATTAATAGTCCAATCTGCTATGCCCGCTGGGATATTTGCAATAGTAATTGTTAAGAACTACTCGGGGGATACAACCACGGCAATGAGAGCAATTCTTGCTACAATGGTTGGGTGTTTACTTACTACACCTATCTGGCTTTATTTGGGCTTAAAGTTCATGAAATAGAACTTTAACTAGTTGTAATTAGGTACTCGCGTTTTCGTACTTCGATTTAGCGTCTAATGTCTCGAAAATATTTGTTAGGGCCAACCTTAGCTTATTATATTCTTCGGCGTATATAACTGAGATTAGGTAATTCTTAAATTCTTTTCGGTCACGAATGATTTTAAGATCCAACTCTTCCATCTCCTGAGCAAATTTAATGTGCATTTTGTCGATTTCAGAATCGAATTTCTTATGCTCTTTATCAATATGTGTCTTAGCACGCGAAACTGCACCAATCAAGTTTTGACTGTTCCTACAGTCTTTAGAGGTAAAGTCGTGAAAAGAAATTAAACCAGAGGCGAGTGCTGCACTGAATGCGGTGAGTTCTAACTCTCCTTTTTGGCTTTCTTTGGTTGCCCAACCTTCGATTGCTTTTAGCAAACGGGAAATAGAGGCTTTTGCTTCGTCAGAGTCTGAGATATGTACGGAATCTTCGTCCATGGTATGGGGTTTGTAGGGGATTGTCTAAGAGTATCATATACATTGATAGCATAAAAAGCTAGTTGTCAAATAATTTTGCTCATTATCTTTTAATCTTTTCGTAGGTAACTAATTCATTTTTTACGTTATTACTTAATAAAAATAAACCTAGAATATTTGGAAAAGCCATTCCTAATATCATTAAATCACTAAAATCTAAAATGTTAGTAGCCGTAATGATCGATCCTAAAAATGTAAATAGTAAGAATATCATTTTATAAATAAAGGAGGATTTATCTCCGAATAGCCAAACCCAGCACCTCTCACCATAATAAGACCATGATATCATTGTGGAGAACGCAAAGAGAAAAACCGCAATTGATAACAAGTATGGAAACCATGAAATTACGCTTCCCATTGCGGCAGATGTAAGCGCACCTCCCTGATTATTTGCAATGAAACCTTGGTTTGAAGGTTCTAAGTAGGAACCAGTAACAATTATAACGAGTGCTGTCATCGTACAGACAATAATCGTGTCGATAAAAGGTTCGAGTAACGCCACAATTCCTTCTTCCACTGGGTGAGAGACTTTTGCTGCAGAATGAGCAATCGCGGCTGAGCCAATCCCTGCTTCATTTGAGAAAACAGCTCTTTTTACTCCTATGATTAACACGCCAAGAAAACCTCCAAATGCCGCGCTTGGATTCATCGCTTCGTGAAAAATTAAGCTTATAGCACTTGGGATTTTGTCTGATAAAATGAATAAAATGTAAGTACAAGCAATGAGGTAAATACCACACATAAAAGGAACGATGTACGATGCCACTTTTGAAATACTTCGAATACCTCCTAAAATTACAAGCCCTACAAGAATACATAAGGTAAGTCCGTACACCCATGGATAGACAGATAGAAAGGGAATGACCGTCTTGATTAGATCTAAGGATTGTACCACTTGAAAGGCATTTCCTCCACCAAACGAACCTCCAATACACAGCAGGCAAAATAGACCAGCAAGCAAACCACCTAAGTGTTTAAGTTTAAGTTCTTTTAATCCTTCCGATAAATAATGCATCGCCCCGCCCATTATTCTACCGTCTTTTCTTATTTTTCGATATTTTTGACCCAGTACACATTCGGTAAACTTGGAAGACATTCCAAGAAAACCAACCAAGATCATCCAGAAAGTTGCACCGGGTCCACCCGTGCCAATCGCGATGGCGACTCCTGCAATATTTCCCAGTCCAACAGTTGCAGAAAGGGCAGTGGTGAGCGCTTGAAAGTGAGTAACTTCGCCTTTACTATTTTCAGTATCGTACTTTCCCCTTACTAAATCAATTGCATGTTTGAAAAAGCGAATGTTTACAAATCCCATTTTGAAGGTGAAAAAAATTGCTCCACCTAGTAGCCATGCGACGATGAGAGGCATTTGAAGACCAGGGATTGGCCAAAATAAAAATGAAGCAAGAGGAGCTACAATAAATTCTCCAAAAAACTGATCTATGTTATCCTGCCAACTTACCGAACTAATTGTCTCTTTTGCATGAGAACTCTGGGAAGTTAAGAAATACATTAATGGAAAAAAGAACGACTTTAGGAATTTCATTATTAATTACATATCAAAGAAAATCTTTACAGTAGACAATTCGAATTTAACAGTGAATTGCTTTTGACGCGATTGGCTGTGATCAACATCCTATATGTAACTAATTAAAAATTGAAAATTATTGAAAAATACCTGATTTGCGAATGGTTCAAGTGGTTCGGACTTTGCTTCCTTGTACTTTATTCTTTGCTCTTTCTACAATTACTGACGGATCAGGACGAGTTTTTAGAAATTGAATCTTTTCGCACATTCTTGGTTTTATTCACCCGCTTTGCACTCAGTTATTTATCTTGGCTCTTTCCGATTGGCTGTTTTGTCGCGACCTTATTTACTTTTTCATTTTTGGCTAAAAATCGTGAGTTATTAGCATTAGATACTTCTGGTTGTTCTCCTTTCTTTATTGCACGCCCGATTATCGGAGTAGCAATTATAATTTCCTTTCTATCTTGGTATAGTCAAGATACAGAAAAGTTAGAACAGTGGTTCAAAAATTCTATTGGTGGAGACGAACCAACAAAGAATACAATAGTCTCTTCTTTCAAAATGAGATTACAATCCGTCCATCGCACTTGGTATTTCCAAAGTTTTGACCTTCTTAATGGCACTGCAAAACAAATTCATTTGTATTGCTACGATGAAAATGGAAGCGAGCTTTATCGAATTCGGTCTGAGTCAGCAATTCTGAGTTCTAAAGGTTGGTATTTTGAGAATGGGGTGTTTTTAGGATTTTCTTCTTCACGTGGAATTCCTGTGGTTAAAAATAACCGTATTTTTTGGGAGTCATCTGTGAATTCATTTGATTCAATTTTAAATGTCAGGACTAGTAGTCCAAGGTATAATAAAAGGTTTACAGAGCTACACCTGCCCGAGGTTTTTGATGACCCTACTCCCTTTGCCTTGTTACAAGCAAAGCCCCAAGATTTAAGTTTTGAAAAACTAAGCGAATTAATAGACAACTTTCCCAATCAAAACTCATCCAAACTTAATCCTTACCGATTAAGGAGGACACAACTTCTTTGGAATGTACCGGGTTGTTTTTTGGCAGTGATGTGTGCATTGGCTCTATCACTACGAAATGAGCAGAGGTCAATTGGTTTTATAACCGGACTGTCTTTGTTTTATATTCTTGTTTTTTATATTATCCGTTCTTTATGCGATGCATTGGGAGAGAAAGGTATTTTATCAGATTGGGTGGCAACCGGAATTCCTTTTGTTCTCGTTTTTGTAATTTCTGTAAAAATGATTTGGAAAAATAGATAGTTCCGACGACCGTAATTTAATCCACCTCTCGAAGCTGAATACTTTCTACTATTTTACCACTAGCAAGAACATTAGTAACTGTCACGAGTTGGTCCCCAATTTCGACCCAGCTTTCCTCCTTTAATTTCTCGATTGCATTTTGAATCGTTAGTTCGGGATCATCAGAAAAATCCATCATAAAGGGTTCAATTCCCCAAATTAAACGCAAGCGTCGGTGCAGGCCATCGACATCAGTAAAGGCAAATAGAGGAGCACCATTGGGACGTAATGCTCCTAGTTTTGCCGCAAGGTCTCCACTTCGAGTAAAAACGAGAACGGCGGAATTTTTCATTTTCATCGCCAGCATAGCGGCGGATCGGAGCATCTTCGCTTTCGGTCGGAATAAGCGTAGTTCATCGGTTAAACCCGGTATAAGGACAGACTCCGTTTTTGAAGCAATTCGGTTTAGGATATCTAGACATTCAATTGGTTGCTTGCCGGTGGTAGTTTCTCCACTTAACATTAAACAGTCTGCTCCCTCATTTACAGCATTTGCGACATCACTAATTTCTGCTCTTGTAGGAACGGGGGATTCAATCATCGATTCGAGCAGATGGGTCGCAACAATAACGGGCGTTCCATTCGCCAAACAGGCTCCAACTGTTTTTCTCTGAATAATGGGAAGATCCTCAAAAGGGCATTCAATTCCTAAGTCACCTCGTGCAATCATAATCGCATCCGATGCAGTAATAATTTCATCAATATTAGAGACACCTTTTTGATCTTCTAATTTTGCAATAATGTGAGCGTCCGACCCATTATCTTGAAGGAAACGCCTAAATAAATCAATGGCATCGGCATCACGTGTAAACGAGAGTGCAAAAAAATCGTGTTTACATTCAATCCCCACCTTCGAATCTCTTTTGTCCTTTTCGGTGAGTGAGGGCAGTCCAGTTTCGATTCCGGGTAGGTTGACATGTCTGCGGCTCTTTAGAATGGAATTCTGAACTACTTTACATCTGATTCGCTTCGCGGAAGATTCGATCACTAATAGAGGAATTAGGCCATTATCTATTAAGACAGTATCCCCAGATTTTATATGATCTGCAAGTTTGTCATAATTTACTTCAATTTGCCAAATCCCCTCGTATTGTGGAGGGTCAGGCTGTGCTACGAACACTATATCTAGCAGGTC
>JABGUO010000520.1 GCA_018646565.1 Opitutia bacterium
CAGCAACTGGTTCGGTAACAGTGCGCTCCGGGCAAGCAGGCAATTCAACTTACGCCCCTGCCAATTATGTAAGCCGGACATTCCTCGTAAAACGACCGCTGAATCTTGTATTTGATGCAATCGGAGATATGGGACAGGGCCAAAGTTTCACGGTCAAGGCAGTCGTACTCGACGGGATCACCAACAAGCCCGTACAAGTCAATCCGACCTACTCCATCGTTTCCGGAGCCGCCACGATTAATGGTAGTCAGATCACCTGCGGTAGTTCGACTGGAACCGTAACCGTGCGTGCAGTTGCGACCGGTACAGAATACTTTACCAGTTCGGCGGATAAGACATTTAATGTCACCAACAAGCAGGGACAGACTATTTTCTTTAAGCAGGGAGAAAAGGGTGGACTGCGGGATCTGCCTCTTTCCCGCAAACCAATCCCAATTGGAAAAATGGCATCCTCTTCCTCAAGCCTCGCGATTTCCTACGCCCTCACCGCCAACCCGAGTAGCGTCTTCCAACTGGTCGGAAATGGGGCTAGTGCTGTTTTGGTGTTTAACAAGAACTTCACTGGAACCATACCCAATGGTGGACTTGCCGTACAAATCACCGCATCTCAAACTGGCAATGGTAGCTATAACGCGGCTGCGGCTGTAGTCCGTGAGATCATCGTTAAGAAACCTGGTAAGAGTGCTTTCTTTGATGAGAGAAGAATGGATCCTCGTTATGAAAAAGAAAGAACCAAGTTTGCTCGTAAGCTTGCAGCTAAGAAAAATCTCAAAGGACTTATTGATCTCAATGGCGACGGTTCTGTCAATGCATTAGATGCAGAACTTATGTTCGATTCCGATGATACCGACTCAGACGGTGATGGAATGAGCAACTTTATGGAACGCGCCTTTGGTGGGGACTCCCTATCCAGTGACGCCAAGTCTGTCCTTCCTCGTTCCGTTAATAAAAAGGATGGAAAGCAAAGAATTTCCTTCCAAAAATACCAGGACACATACAACTCGGAAGGGATCGAGTATATTGTGGAAACCAGTTCTGATTTGCGCACTTGGACCACCACAGGAGTTACTCAAGTTGATCTAAATGGGGCTGGAACTGCGGGTAAGGGAATAAACGCAGGCGGCGGAATGGAACGAGTCCTTTTTGAAACATCGGGAACTGCGGCCTCCAAGGGAGGTAAGCAATTCCTTCGAGTTCGCCTGAGAACCAAGTAAAAAAATCTTAAAGTACCAAGAGTCAGCAGACCAATCGATTATTGAGTCGATTAGATGATATTTTGTAGTGTAATGAGCTTCTCATTTTAATTAAATCTATCGGCTTCAAAACAACGATCGATTGCTTAATCAATTTTGGGCTTTCCTGTGTTGGTATTTTCTGAATAGTTTGGAACGATGAATAGCTTACTTTCCACTCTCGATTTAATAATATTTTTCGGATCCCTTTTAACCGTTATGGCCTTTGGCCTTTGGTCCGGTCGAAAAGAAGAAAGTTCAGAAGATTATTTCCTGGCAGGAAAAAGTACAAGATGGTGGGGGGTCGCTGGATCAATTTTTGGATCAAATGTTTCGGCGAACCATATCGTTGGAATGATGGGAGTTGGATTTGCCGTCGGCTTTGCACAAAGTCATTTTGAAATTACCGCTATTGCCGGGCTTCTCATGCTTTGTTATTTCTTTCTCCCCGTCTACCGAAAATTAAATGTATACACTCTGAGTGACTATTTAAGTAAAAGGTATGATGACAAGAGCCGGGTAAGCTACGCCCTCATTATGGTCATTATCATGGTTGTGATTCAAATGGTTCCCGGGTTCTATATCGGCTCACGTTCGATCAACCTTTTGTTACAGGGAGATACCGGAAAAAAAGCAGTCGCGGAAGCTACGGCCGATGTAAACGGTGTTTTGACTGAATTTAAAATTAATTATGGTGGAGACAAATACGGCTCCCCTCCACAAATAAAAGTGGGGTCGAAGATTAGGGAAAACCTTTCGCCTGTATTGAAGGATGGTCAAATTGTGGAAGTTAATTTCTCCCAAAACATAATTGATCTGGAACCTTCCATGCCCGTGCCCATTTCCTTTATTGGTGGAAACATAAATAATCCGGAAATCTCCCCTGGTGATGTGGAGCCGCTTCATTACAAAATTGGCATTTTGCTTATGGCAATTGTCACGGGAGCGTATGTTATTTTCGGCGGTTTGAAAGCGGTCATTGTAACCGATGTCATTCAATCCGTCCTTCTCCTCCTCGCCGGTTTACTAGTTGCCTACATCACTTTCTCGCAGCCAGAAATCGGAGGCTGGGCAAACCTTGTTGCGAGGGACCTCGGTAGCGAAGGGGTTGAACGCTTACACTTGTATAATGCTTCTGACCACCCTTCCCTACCCTGGACTGGCGTGCTAACCGGTTTAATGGTCTTACATTTTTACTATTGGGGAACCAATCAGTTTATTGTGCAAAGAGCTCTGTCTGCCCGGACCGATAAGGAAGCAAGAATCGGGATATTGGCTGCTGGGTTCTTTAAATTACTCATTCCATTTATTTCGATCGGAACCGGAATTGCGGCGTATTACCTTTTCAAAGATCGTAACCTCGAGGTTGCTCAAGACACAGTTTTTATTAATTTGCTCACCGAATTAATTTCACCCATTGGCTACGGGTTAGTTGGCTTGATTGCAGCGGGAATGATTGGGGCCATTCTGTCGAGTTTAGATTCAATGATGAACTCGGCCGCTACGATAATGACATTTGATCTTTATAAAAAATACATTAACCCCGAAGCTGATGATCAAAAATTAATTTCTGTAGGTCGAACCTGGATCGTAGTCTTCATTCTGTTTGCCGGGGTCCTGACCATATTTCAAATGGATCCCAATTCTCAGGATAGTTTCTTTCTTCTTGTTGCAAAACATCAGGGAAACTTGATTGCGGGAGTAGTGGTTGCCTTTGTCGTTGGAATGTTGTGGAAAGGAGCGACTGCAGCAGGGGGAGTTTCCGCCATAATAGCAGGAGTTATTTTCAGTTATGGAATCCCACCACTCTACGCCTTCATTGCTGAGGGCAATGAATCTCTCGTAAATCTGTTTGGAAAAAAACTGAACTTCATGCACGGTGCTTTTATTTCCGCTTTACTGAGTTTACTGGTTCACATTGTGGTGAGTAAAATGAGTAAGGTGGATCCAGAAAAAGGAAAACTTACTTGGACTGGTCTTGGAATCTTTACCCCAGAAGAGTTCATCGTTTTTGGAAAGACTTTGGCGATTACACTACTTATTTACGGGGTGCTCGGTATATTAGTTGTATTGGAGACCGTAAAGCCAGTACAGGCTGCCTGGATTGGTTCGCTCTGGACATTTGGCTGCTTTTATTTGTCTGCCCGATTGAAGGCAGCAAAAAATGGTAAACCTATCTACCAAGAGGATCGTTTTTGGGCCGGTGGTTTGGCTGGCAGTGCCATATTCATGCTCTATTATTTCTTTTAAACAACCTCGGGGATCTCTTCTGCTAAGTCCTCTATTGGGTAAGTCCAAATTTCAGATAAGGTGGGGTGATACCAATCTGCCTTTAATAGGTCGTGTACACCAGCTCGTAGTCCGACTGCCACAGACATAGTATGAATTAATTCTCCCGCGTCCTTCCCCACGCATTCCGCTCCTAAGACTCTACCTGTAATCTTCTCGGCGTGAACGGACACATAGCCGTGCTTGGCTTCCATTAAAATCGATTTTCCATGATCATCGAAAGTGTAGGACGCCGTTAGAAATTCAATGCCTCGATCTTTCATTTGGTGGACCGTCAGACCCACAATTGCAAGTTGTGGGTCGGTGAAGACAACAGAAAGGAGGCAATCATAGTTCATCGGTTTGACATTCTTACCAAGCGCATGCAAGGCTACGGTTTCACCTTGTTTGATAGCAATATGAACAATTTCGTGGGGCCCGGCACAGTCTCCTGCCCCATACACAGTGGGAGCACTCGTTTGCTGAAAATGATTGGTTTTGAGATGTCCACTTGGTAATAATTCAACTCCTGCATTCTGTAATTCAAGAGTATGAACTGACGGTACTCGCCCAAGAGCAAGAAAGAGAAAGCCAGTTACGATTTCCTTTTCTTCTCCATTTTGCTGATAAGAAACCTCTATCTTTTCCTCCTCCAATTGTTTGAAATTTTTAAAATCAACTCCGAGTTCTAATTGGATACCTTCTTCAATCATTGCCCTCTGCAACGCATCCGATGCTGCTTGGGGAAATTCCTTTAGTAATCGGGGGCTTCTTTGTAACAGGGTCACCTTCGATCCCACACGTGATAAAAACTGGGCAAGTTCACAGGCGACCACGCCTCCGCCAAGAACGACACACTCTGGAGGAATTACATCGAGGTCCAAGACCTGATCGCTAGTCTGATAACGCACTTCCGACAAACCGGAAAGGGGTGGAACTTTAACCTCGGAGCCAGTGGAGATAAGAATTTTGGGAGCAGTCAATACAGTCCCGTCGGCAAGAATTATGGTGTTAGCATCTACGAAAGTACCCTTAGAACGAAATAACGAAAATCGACCATCCTCAAGTTGCCCCTTTCGATACTCGGAAAACTCCGCAATTACTTTCTTTTTTCGGGCTTGCATCGTGGCAAGGTTAGCCCGTGGAGTTTCACCCTCAAAGCCAAATATACTTCCTTTCTGGGCAAGATGTAGGACTTCGGCCGAATAAATGAGGGTTTTGGAGGGCATACAACCGCGTAAGATACAAAGACCGCCCAACTCCTCTGCTCCATCCACTAGAGCAACCCGTCCGCCATGCTCATGAAAAGTTCGTGCCGCTGCATAACCAGCACTTCCACCCCCTAAAACGAGAAAATCAAAAGTTTGTTTCATAAATTAAGAATTGTAGTCTCGACTATTAGCAAAGACACTTACAAATTGTCGATCAAGAATGAGGAACCTACTGACCTTAAAACCCAATAGCTTCGTAGAAGGCCAATATTCTTCCGTTCGATTGGTATCTTTGGTAGTGATAGTCATTCTCCAAACACTTGGATTTTCACTTTTGGGAAGTGAAGCGAAAGATCCAAGCTCATTCAAGGAATTGGATCGTTGGTATGAAGTTTTCCTCAGTGGTTCAAAAGTGGGACATGCCCATTGTACTATGAAATTGAAGGGCGAAGATGTGGTCTCCCAGAGTATTTTCAATATGAAAATGAATCGAGCTGGTATTTCGATTACTATGTCCGCCTTAGAAAAAACTCGGGAAACTCGGGCTGGAAGGATTAAGAGTTTTTCCGGAGAAATAAAAATGGCTGGTGTCCCCATTATCAAAAAGGGTTGGATCGAAGGACAAGAAATTATAGTAAAAGAAAAACAGTTTTTGAGGGAAACGGAAAAAAGATACCCTCTTGATCCTGAAGGTCGGATGACCTGGGGCTTAATGAAGTTATTACAAGAAAATGGCTTTCGGGAAAAAGGAGATGAACTGGAGACAAAAATTTACTCCGCGGATTTTGGGATGGCCTCACCCACAAAAGCGAAAATTAAATTCTTCGGTCAAAAAACAATCAAAATCGGTGGAGAAGATGTAAACTCGTATAAAAGTGAAATTACACTTTTTACAAAAATGGGAGAAATGAAGACCATTAATTGGCTCGATGAAGATGGATTTGCGATCAGAACTAAAATGCAAATGGGCGGTATACCCATTGAAATAAAAAAATCCACTAAATTGGAAGCACAATCAAGATCGGACCAGACTAATTTTGACTTCCTTTTTCAAACTCTTCTTTTTCTTGATGAAGAGATTCCAGATGGGGCTCATTCGGTTCGATTCAATGTGAAGTTGAATAATGGTCAAGTGGCTCCAATATTTCATCAAACTCGTAATCAAAAAATAACTCCGCTCGATGAGAAAAGTTTCATTATTGATGTTCGATCAGAACTCTGGGGAAAAAAAGTAAATTCAGGACAAAAGATTAGGGTAATCGGAAGAGAATATCGTGAAGCCAATATTATGATTGATTCAGAGGACCCGCTCATTAGAAATTTGGCGAAAAATGCTGCTCAGGGTTCTAAGAACATATTTGATTTATCACAAAACCTTTACCAGTTTGCTCAAAAGTATATTCACCATAAAAATTTCAATGTAGGATTTGCCACTGCTACGGAAACGGCCAAGAGTCGGGAGGGAGACTGCACTGAACACGCCGTCTTTTTGGCTGCACTAGGCCGTGTTCATGGAATTCCAACCCGAGTGGCGAATGGCCTTGTTTTTATGGAAAGATTTGGTAATCAAAAAAATGTGATGGGCTTTCATATGTGGACGGAATTTCACCTAAATGGTAAATGGCATTCGCTCGATTCAGCAATGGGTATAATGGGTGCCCATGCAGATCGCATTACATTATCCGTATCTTCCCTGGAACAAGACTCCTTATTGGATATTGGAATTAAGCTTTCCGAAATAATAGGAAATATTAATGTGCAAGTGGAAAAAGTGAGCTTGAGGAAATGAACCATTTACTCTTTACCTATTCTCAATGAACTATTTTGGAGGGCCAAAGATACTAAATACGATTTTATTTGATCCCCCATTACAAATAGTTGATGATAAATAACTATACCCATGATTAGATTACAAGAATATGCGGAAGGAGATATCGTTTTAAACGACGGAGAACTGGGGAAAGGGTTTTGTATCCTTGAATCTGGTTCTCTTGCAGTTATCCGTGAAGGAAAAACACTGAGCGAAATTGATCAACCAGGATCAATCTTTGGAGAATTAAGCGAGATACTCGGTATGAAGCGCGATGCCGTAATCAAAGCAAAAACTCCTTCTAAAGTAAGGCATGTGGAGGAAAGCATCGAAGATATCGTGACCAAGAATCCTAAGGTGTCAGTTAAGTTAATTCGTACTCTTGGTCGTCGCCTTTATCGGATGAACCAATTGGCAACCAATGAAATGAGTGCCAATGAAACTCATTCCCCGTCCTCCAATGAGGAAACAATCAAAATTTTGGTGGTAGATGATAAACCCAATATTGTTAAACAACTTACTGATATCTTCGCTAAAAATGAATGGGTCG
>JABGUO010000521.1 GCA_018646565.1 Opitutia bacterium
GCTCGACGAATGCCACATTAGTTGCTCGTTTGAGGTCGAGTTGAGGTTCACGTTTTTGTACTTTCTTCAACCAATCTTCGGGTGGTTGTATAGGAAAGTGAGGAGCGTTGTATGCAAGGTAGAGAAAGAATGGCTTTGTTTTATCCTTGGACTGCTCGGTAATATAATCAATTCCCCAACGGCTGAACACTTCTGTAGCATGACCTTTCGGCTTGATAGTCTTTTTGTTCAATCGCATCCAATTGACTCCTCCACGCAAATGGGTCCAATAATCATCCATCATATCACCAAGGAAGCCGTGAAAGAAAGTGAAGCCCCGGTCATTGGGTAGATTGGGTGCTTCATAGCCTAGGTGCCATTTTCCAACCATACCGGTGTGGTACCCCGCTTTATTCATAAGTTCAGGTAGCGTTGGACCTGTCGGGTTGAAGTAGCCCCAGTTACTTTCCGGATTTTGGCGGATGACTCCGGGGGCACCGACAAGGTCGGGATAGCGACCGGTCATAAGAGAAGCCCGGGTGGGTGTACAGACATTACAGTTCGCATAGAACTGGTTCATCCGCATGCCTGAGTTCATTAATTTATCAATGGCCGGAGTTTTGATATCCTTTCCTCCAAAGGAGGATAAATCACTGTATCCGAGATCATCGACAAGGATACAGATAATGTTTGGTTTTTTAGCCCGCAGTGTGGTTGCCCCGATGAGAGCAATTACTAGTATGTTTAATACCCATTTTATAATCATTATTCTATTCTTTGCCCAAAGATGAGGGCGAGAGCAATGATTACTTGGCAGTATATATGATATTTTAAGCGAATATATCGGTCGCCGCTTTACCGATACCGTCTTTAGTTGCGTAGAAAGGCCGTTTTTCCACTTCATAGGCGGTCTTCGGATTAATTCCCATAGCGGTGTAAATTGTAGCGTGGAGATCCTCAATCGAAAGGGGATTTTCCACCGCCATCAGAGGGCGTTCATCCGCGGTTTTCCCGTAAGTAAAACCTTTTTTGACGCCACCTCCAAACATCGCAATACTGGTTCCTCCGGTAAAGTGTCGGTGTAAGCCGTACTGTTTCATTTCATTGAGTTTTTCGGTTCGTGCACGGGATTGGTCATGTGCGACTGAGCCGGGTACGCCCTCAATCATCATATCCCTGCTGAACTCACTGGCTAAAATTACCAATGTACGATCCAGTAGACCTTTCGCTTCCAAGTCTCTGATCAATTGGGCAACCGGTTGATCAATTTCTTTTTTCATGCGGGCGGCAGTGGTATGTCCGTTTTCATGAGTATCCCAATTGAGGAAAGGAACATATTCTGTGGTCACTTCGATAAAGCGGGCACCTTCTTCGACTAAACGTCGGGCGAGCAGGCATCCTCGTCCAAAGCGGGTGTCTCCATATTTCGCATAGGAATCCTTTGGCTCCAGCGTCAGGTCAAATGCATTTTTTTCCTTGGACTGAAGTAGGCGATGGGCGGATTCCATGGAGCGAATCATGGACTCGTGTTGAAAATCACTGGTTTGCTCTCGCTTTGGGTTCTTTTCAAGGAGTTTTTTGAAATGTTTGTATCGATTAGAAAAGCGACCCGGTTCCATACCCTTGGGTGGTTGAACGGATTGAACTGCTTTTTCGGGGTAGGGCAGGTTCATTGGTCCGTATTCGGAACCAAAGAAACCGGCGGTGGTAAATGCTTTGAGTTCTTCTTTTTCTCCCACTCCTTCGAGTCGTTGCCCTATGTTGATAAAGGGGGGGATGACCTCGTTTTTGGGACCCAGTACCTTGGCCATCCAGGCACCAATGTGGGGTGCGGCCACGGTGATAGGAGGAACATATCCAGTGTGCCAATGGTATTGGTGGCGGGAGTGAAGAATCGAGCCAAGGTCGGGTTGCACGGCGGAGCGGATAAGAGTTCCCCGATCCATTACCTGGGCGATGTTTTCGAGGCCTTGTGAAATCTTTATACCATCCACATTCGTGTCAATCGCGGGAAAGGTACTGAGGATTTTATTTACCTCCAAACCTTTTTCAAATGGGAGGTATCGTTTGGGGTCAAAAGTATCGGGTGCCGCCATTCCGCCTCCCATCCAGATTAAAATGCAGGAGTCCGCCTTTGATTTTGGGTGGATCACCATATCATTTCCCCACGCCTGTGTTCCATTAGTTGCAAGTGCAGCAGTGGAGGCAAGTCCGAGTTGTTTAATAAAGTCTCTTCTTTGAATTTGTTCTGGAATATTCATGATCAGTTAAAGATATAAATTATCGAATAATTTGAAAATCGGGTTGCATGAAAACGAGCCAAAGTAAGTCCTCAACCTGTTGTCGATTCCCGGAGTCACTCGCCACAGTTTGGAGTAATTGCCTTTCTCCTGCGTTTGGCTTGCGACCAAGGCTGTGCTCATAGAGCCAATTGATGAAATCCTGTTGGCCGTTTAATTTTTCAGATAGATTTTTAGCCCCCTTGGCAAGGTATCCTGAAAGAAGTTCTCCGTTGGCTAAATCAATTGCCTGCAGAGTGGTTAATTCTGCGGGACGGGAAGTGACAATTTGATCCCGGTGCGGCCGGCCAAGTGATCGCATCAAAAAGTCATTTTTTACCAAGGAAGCACGTATGGCGGGTCCGTCGTGGTTGGAACCCGGGCTGGTCTGCTTCGCGTTTTCAAGTGGGCGTTTCCATGGACCCGATCCGTATGGGTGGACTTCGCTTGCCGCTACCCACTCGCTGTCCTGTAGGAATTCCCAGTTTTTATTGGTTTCAATAATTCTTTTTTGATCCCCTTTTCCAAAAATAAATTGGGCAATGAAGCCGGCTCCTCCGCCAAACATTTCAGCATCCACTTCAATCAGGTTGTTCCCGGCTTTGAAGTACTGTGCTATTTCATGGTAGCGCGGTTTAGTCCATTCCTTGGAGGATGTAATGTAGTTACCGTTAATCTTAAGGACGAATGCATTATCACAGGTAGCCAGGAAGGAGGTTATTTTGGGGGCAATTGCAAAGTCGATTGTGGTGCGAAGTTTTATTTTGCGTGTCTGTGTGTCTGGACCCCAAATCCAATGTGCATTGATAGCCTGCGGTTTTCCCAATCTCTTTTTTGCAATAGCATTGTGACTGTTCAAACTAGGACTACGGTCCACTTTGGCTTCTGCCTTGTCCGGATTGGTACCCGTGACCTGCCAAATCGAATCCATAAGTTGTTCGGCAGTCATTCTCTTAGGAACAGGGCCTTTGAATGTGTAATTCTCACCCGGTTCTTTTAATAGACGGTCGCTTGTCGCTCCATAAGCTTCTGAACTCATCACAAACAGAAGGAATTTTTTAAGATCGTATCCATCTTTGGCAAATCGATCCGCGAGGTAATCAAGTAAATCTTCATTCCATGGTTTGGTATGCATCGCATCCACCGGATGAACGATACCGCGTCCCATTAATTGTGCCCATACCCGATTTACAATTGTTCGGGTAAAGCGACCGTTCTCTGGATGGGTCATTAATTTGGCCAATTGTTTTAGCCGCTCGTTCTTATTCGCTTTGGGATCGATCTGTCCCAGTTCGGGAAACATCCAGCGAGGTGTGGCCATTTTTCCGGTGGGTACATCACATCGTTCCAATTCAAGCGTTTCCTCTGCAAAGACAGCGGCCAAGTCATAAGATTCCTGTAGGGTCCAACGGTCAATAAAGCTGTCATGACAACTAGCACATTTCATGTTGATTCCCAAAAAGACCTGGGACACATTCTGAGCGAATTGCATATTTCGAGTCTGGCTGGCATTTACAGAACCACGCCATTTTATGCCGTTGATAAAACCGGCCGCCTCTTCCTCGGTATCAATCAATTCCCGGGTCATTTGATCATAGGGCTTATTTTGGCGAAGTGCAGAGTATAGCCAGGTGGTAATCTGGGTTCTTCCCTTGGTAATGAATCCAGTACCAGTGTAATCATTACGCAACAAATCGTTCCAAAAGGTAAGCCAGTGATCCGCATAGGCAATATCCCTGGATAATAAAGTTTTGATCAGATTTTGTTTGTTATTTTCTGACTGGTCATTCAGGTATTCATTTAATTCTTCGGGTGTGGGTAAAATTCCAACCGTATCAAGATATGCCCGTCTGGCAAAAATTCGGTCTTTGGTCGGGGCGGGTGAGGGAATTTTTTTGTTTTGGTAATATTGATCAAGAATACGATCAATTGGATGTGCTCGGTTATTGCGTGCTTTGGGAAGAGTGACCACCCGTGGTTTTAATTTGGGTTCCCATCCGGATGAACCGAGTGAAATTCCATCCTCCCACACCATACCCTCTTTTACCCACTGGTGCAGAATTTTGAATTGTTGCGGAGATACACCCGGGCCCTTTGGGGGCATTCTTTCATCTAAGTCATCTGATTCTACGAGCTCAAGGAACCAGCTTTCTTCAATATTTCCTGGAACAGCCATTTCTCCATTTTCCCCACCGGCGAGAAATTCAGCCCGTGTATTCATGGATAATCCACCCTTCTTTTTTCCGTCCGTGTGGCATTCCGCACAATTCTTTTTGAGAATTGGCATAACCTGATGAACAAAGTCGATCTTTGCCGAAACGAGTAACGGTAAAAACAGAAAGATGGAAAAGATAAAAGAAGGGAGGTTCATGAATTATGCTTATGTATGTCACCAACTTAATAATCTTATCATCTTAAGCAAAATATTTTTTCAGATTCGAGCTTTCTTTTTTTGGGGTAAGTCACAAGATGGTATACATGAAAACTCAAAATAGGCGTCTTTTTTTACAAAGTCTTGGGATTGGATCTTGTGGACTTTCTTTCGGAACCAATCTTTTTGGAAAAGATAAAAGCGATCCGAACCGCTTTCCAATTGGAATTCAAGAATATACTTTTAATCGATTACTCCGAAGCGGGAAACTGAAACACCTCGATTATCCGGCACTGGTCAAAAATGAACTTGGGATCAAGCATGTTGAATATTGGAGCCGGCCTTTTGACGGCAAACATACTGATCAAAAATTTGTGGGTGAGTTGAAGAAGCGAACTTCAGGGGAAGGGATCAGTAATGTGTTGATTCTTGTGGACGAAAAACATGAATTGGATGATGAAAAGAAATCAGAA
>JABGUO010000522.1 GCA_018646565.1 Opitutia bacterium
ACCCGAGTATTATGGACTCAATATCGGATGGTAAGCAGCTAAAAATTTAATTTAGGATTTCTTTCTGAACTCTTCGATGTAGTCCTCCCGAACGGACATATCACTCTCATCTTCGTAAGACTTTTGTAAATTTTTGAGCCTTTGTTTGAGCTTATTTTGTAATTTCATGGTTTCTTTTTTTCCATAAAGATTAGAAAGTTCGTCTGGGTCTTTGTTAAGATCGTACATTTCCCATTCATTTTTAAACTGATAGAAGTGCATGAGTTTGTGTCGTTTGGTACGTATACCATAATGGCGTGGAACCATGTGGACGCTTGGATATTCGTAATAATGATAGTAAATCTCGCTTCTCCATTTTTCAGGCCTTTCTCCTTTCATCAAAGGCACCAATGAAAGACCCTGCATATCCTTAGGTTGGGTGGCACCGGCGATTTCAAGAAACGTTTGCGCATAATCCAGGTTCTGCACCAATTCAGTTTCACGGCTGCCCGGCTTGATTACACCTGGCCATTTGACAATGAGAGGCATTTTAAGGGATTCCTCATACATCCATCTTTTATCATACCACCCATGATCTCCAATATAGAATCCTTGATCGGATGAATAGATGACTATCGTATTTTTATCTAAACCTAGTCGGGTAAGTTCTTTTTGGAGTCGATCTACGCTTTCATCCACTCCCTTTACGCATCGAAGGTAGTTTTTCGCATATCTTTGAAATTTCCAACGGATGAGATCTTTACCCGAAAGTTTGGCCTTTCGAAAAGCTTCATCTCTCGGTGCATAGTGGGCCCTCCATACCTTAAGTTGTTCGGGGCTCATTCTTTTCATATTGTGCCAAGCGGACCGGTCCTGTCTTAATTGGGAAGGGGGTTGATTAAATTCAGGAGTCAAATCTACGAATAGATCGTAATTTAAATCCATATGCCGATCGATTTCCAGTTCCTGCAGCCTTGCCCCTGGTGCATTATCTTTCCACTCATCGAATAGGGTAGGTGGTTCAGGAATTTTAACATCGTCATAAAGTGATAAATGCCTCAGAGCAGGCATCCAATTCCGATGTGGAGCCTTATGTTGAACCATAAGCATAAATGGTTGTTTATCGGATCTTTTCTCCTTCAGCCACTCGACTGCCAAATCTGTCACTACATCGGTGCAATAACCGTCTACCCGTTTTTTCCCATCGGGAAAGATCATATCAGGATTGTAATAGAGACCTTGCCCGGGAAGAACCGCCCAATCATCATATCCTAATGGTTTTCCTTTCAGGTGACTTTTTCCGTAAATGGCAGTTTGGTATCCTGCCTTTTGGAGAAGCTTAGGAAAAGTTTGTTGATTCCAGTCAAAAGTATTTCCGTTATTCATAAAACCATTCTTATGACTGTGTTTTCCAGTTTGAATAACTGCTCGACTGGGTCCACAAATTGAATTTGTGCAGAAGCTGTTTACAAAAAGCATACCGTCACGGGCAAGTTTATCGATTACTGGAGTCGGGTTCACCGATTTTAACCATCCATTATAAGCTCCGATTGCATGGGGAGCATGATCATCAGTAAAGACAAACAATATATTGGGCCGATCCACCTTTGCCTGAATCAAGTTAAAAAAGACTAAATAAAGGAAAGGTAATGCTTTGAAAAAGTAGTTCATTTTGCGAATGATCATAATTTGAAAAGATAAAATTCTTTTACTAGTAACTCTTCCATTACAATAATAAAAAGCCCCAAAAGTGAATAAAAGATGAAAGGTGCCGTCCTCCCAAACGACACCTTTCAGGATATGCATTCCTTTAAAATCAACATAAGGGATATTTAATACCCCACAAGCTTTTTTTATGTTTTTGTTTGGATTTATCTTTTTTTACATAATAAATGTTTGGGGATTTAGTTAATTATTCTTTTCTAGCTTCAGGCCCCCTATAAATTTTTCTCCATTCTTCCGGCATTATTGAAATATCGGATCGGTCAAAATATTTTGTTCGATTCCTCATAAGCAGTTGTTTCATTTTTTCTAATTCAGAACTGTAGGATTCTTTACTGTAAAGATTTTTTGATTCAGTGGGGTCATTTTCCAAATCATAAAATTCCCATTCATCGAATTGATAAAAATGAATTAATTTATGTTTGAGGGTTCGAATGCCATAATGTTTTGCAATCATTTGATCGCCCGGGAATTCATTGTGATGGAAATAAATGGAGTTCCTCCATGTATTATTTGAATCTTCATTATCTAACAATTGACTCATTGACTTCCCCTGCATCTCCTTGCCTTCTTGAAAGCCGGCATAGTCGAGAATTGTTTGAGCAAGATCAATATTCTGCACAAGCGAAGATACTGTCTTTGGGGAGGATAAACCTAACGGTTTTCTTATGATAAGAGGAATTTTACTCGATTCTTCATAGATCCACTTGGAGCCAAACCAACCATGTTCACCCAAAAAGCGACCATGGTTCGATGTGTAAACAAAGAAGGCACTAGTGTTATCAGTTGCGGTTAAACAATCATTAATTCTTTTGATATTTTCGTCAATTCCACTGACACACCGAAGGTAGTTTTTGGTGAAGCGTTGAAATTTCCATTGTAAAATATTCTCTTTGGATTGATTTTCTCTTAGGAACGCTTCATTTTTTGGCCTCCAAGAAAGCGTCCATGCCGAGTGTTGCTCGGGGGTCATAAGATTCAAGTTCTTTTGGCTATTTGAAATCTCCGTCTTTTTTGATTGATTGCCATCTGACTGTTCGGATGGAAAAAAAAGATCATTTGAAAGCTTGAGGTCTTGTTTAATTTCCATTGATTGATAGCGGGCGGGACTAGCTTTTCCGGCGTGTTCATCAATGAAATTAACAGGTTCTGGTAAAAGTTTATCATCATAAAGCCTCAAATGCCGAATCGCAGGCATCCAGGGATTGTTGGTGGCATTAAATTGAATCAGTAAGAAGAAGGGCTTTTCGTTTGTCTTTTTATGTAACCAATCTAGCGCCAAATCTGTAATAATGTCAGTTGA
>JABGUO010000009.1 GCA_018646565.1 Opitutia bacterium
AAAATAATCCCTCGGACCCCGATCTGCCTGCGCTTCAAATATTTTTACCACATTGGCAAGTTCTCAGGAAAGGGGGAACTCATTACATCATAGTAAACAGCAAAATTTCCTCTTCCTCTTCCCCCCACACTCTAATCGAGGATGTCTTTGGGACTCTGCAAAGATTCAATGAATTACACGATCGTGGCCCAATACGACAGACCTTTAAGAAAGTTCATTTAGACCAACCAAAAGAAAGTTCTGATTATGAGGAATCGGTTGGCCAAGCACTTCAAGCGATCAGAGATGGTAAAATTTCAAAAATTGTACTGGCTCGAAAACTTACTTACCGAACGAAGCAGGAACTTGCGGTTTTTTCAATCGCGCATGACTTAAGAAATAAATTCCCCGACTGCTACACGTTTTGTATGTCTACCCCAGATGAAGGAATGTTCGTTGGCTCGACACCCGAAATTCTTTCCCGGGTTTCAGGCACATCTCTCGAGACAGAAGCAGTTGCCGGTACTGCCCCCAGAGGTCCGTCTGCAGGCAAAGATGCTCATTTGGGTAAAACTTTACTTGGACGAAATAAAGAAGTCCGGGAACACAGGCTTGTAATTGATTCCATTTTGCGAAGACTCAAATCAACTGGGATCACCCAGTGCAAAGAAGGCCTCCCTCGCCTACTTCGATTAGCCAATTTGCAACATGTACGCACTCCACTGCGGGCAACATTGCCTGAAGGCATTCACCCCTTTGACGCACTCGCCGCACTACACCCGACTCCTGCAATGGGAGGTTCTCCACGAGAACAGGCATTACCTATGGTGAACGAACTAGAGGGGTTTTCACGGGGTTGGTACTCTGGGATAGCGGGTTGGTTTGATGCCCGTGGTCGTGGCGAATTCATTGTTCCCATTCGATGCGGAAAAATCAACCCAGGTTCACTAACTCTCTATGCGGGAGCAGGAATTGTAGAGGGCTCTATTCCTTCGAATGAAAAAACAGAGACCGATTGGAAATTTGAGGCGATGCTTGAAGTTATTACGGGAAGAACTACTCTTCCCAATGAATGAACCATAATTCCGAGTCCACCGCACAAGCCAATTTCATATGGGGTGAAATTGTTGCTCACACTCTACACGAACTCGGTATTACCCAAGTTTTTTTCTCACCGGGTTCTCGCTCCACCCCACTGATATTAGGACTCGAAAGACATCAAGACATTTCCTGTATCCCAGTACTCGATGAAAGAACTGCCTCATTTTTAGCACTTGGATTCAGTCAACGTACAAAACAGCCCACCGTTCTTTTGTGCACCTCAGGTTCTGCAGTTACCCACTGGTTCCCTGCGATAGTAGAAGCCTCACATTCTGGCATACCTCTACTTTTGCTCTCCGCGGACCGACCAGACGAACTTCAGAACTGTGCTTCCGGACAAACGATTAACCAAAAAGAATTATTTGGCTCGTTCGTGCGTGGATTTCATCAAATCCCCCACCCCACACTTGAACCTTCCTCCTTCCACTCCTTACAAAGTACATTGGCCCATGCGCACTCCCAAAGTATTACTCTAAACCCGGGTCCAGTTCATCTCAATTTCCCATTTCGCGAACCATTTGTACCCACTCAGTCACCACCCCCATATTCACTTTCACCTCTCCCCAAAAGTAAAATTTCAATACCCAACGCAGGTGAAGAAATTGGCAAGATTAACCAAACAGTTAAAAGTTTTTCTCGCCCGCTCATCATAGCGGGTGAATTTGCTCCTGTTTCAGTTATTGACGATTGGCTTAGCAAGTATCCAGTTCCAGTATTGTGTGATTCTCTCTCTCCACTTCGGGAAACTCCTTTGCCTGGAAGAATTCTTCGTTACGAAAACCTTCTCC
Organism: Opitutia bacterium; assembly: GCA_018646565.1. GTDB lineage: Bacteria > Verrucomicrobiota > Verrucomicrobiia > Opitutales > Seribacteraceae > Seribacter. The sequence continues at coordinate 1,869 of JABGUO010000009.1, forward strand.
GGGATTCCACGTTTATCAAAGAAAACCGGCCGGATCTCATTATTGTCTTGGGTCCACTCCCCACGTCCAAGACATTACGAAACTGGGTAGATCAATCCGGTGCCAGGCGAATTATAATTGAACCAAGAGGAATCTCAGTTGATCCACTTGCGAGTACAAGCCAATCGTTCTCAATTCAATTCCCCAACCTCTCCTCGGTTCACTTACCGAACTGCGAAGAAAGTTGGGTCGAGTCCTGGCAAAATTCAGAAAAAAGAGTGGAAGAAAAACTGAATGTAGCTTTTTCTGAAAGACTTCCTTTTTTCGAGGGGAAATTATCGCATATCCTCTCTCAATACCTGCCACCAGGCTCTTTCCTTCAAGTGGCAAATAGCATGCCTATCCGAGACATTGAATGGTTTTGGTCCGGTAGTGATAAAGATCGAAAAATATTTGGAAATCGAGGAGTAAATGGAATTGATGGAACATTGGGAACTGCCTTAGGACTGGCTCACAAAGCAGATAAACAAACATTCCTACTTACGGGAGAACTCGCTTTCCTTCATGATTCCAATGCCCTACTATTCCATAATCAACTCGTTGGAAATCTGACTATTTTTCTTATCAACAACCAAGGAGGTGGAATATTTGAACACCTTCCAATTGCCGATCAACCGGAATTTGAAAAATGCTTTGCTACTCCACAGGACTGTGACTTTTCAAAACTTTGCCAAGCACATGGAATCGAATTTATACGATCACAAAGTTGGGATGAAATTATCAACCTGATCCAAATCCCAATTCAAACTGGAATACGAGTAATTGAAATCAAAACTGATCGTAAAAAAGACAAAGAAACTCGGAAACGATTACTTGCATTAGATCCATCAACCTAGAAGGTTTACCTTAAAACATGCCAGAACTTGCTGAAGTTGCTTATGCCTGCAGGCAATGGAGAGATGGAATAGGGCATAAAGTAAAAGAAGTTACCGCTCACCCAACTTCTCGAGTTTATCGTGATTTAGATCGTTCCCAATTACAAAAGAAAATTACGGGTTTAACTTTATCTGCCTCCGATACCCATGGAAAACAAATGCTTTTTTCATTTTCTAACAATAACTGGCTCGGGATTCACCTGGGAATGACTGGAAACCTTTTTAGTGAACCCCCACATTATAAGGCTCAGAAGCACGATGCCCTGCTCGTAAGACAAACCAATCGAACACTCGCATTTCGCGATCCTCGACAATTTGGTCGAATCCGACTTGGCGAAGGAAATGATCCACCCCATTGGTGGAGTGATCTGCCCATCAGTATGCTTCGGGAGGAATTTAATAGTGACATCCTATCCGGTGCATTAAAAAGACATTCCCGACGCCCCCTAAAAGCTCTACTACTCGACCAACGCTACTTTCCAGGAATGGGAAACTGGATGGCGGACGAAGTTCTTTGGCGATCCAAGATCCATCCTGCTCAGCTCGGATCCCAAATATCGAAAATAAAACAAGTTACACTATTTGAACAAATCATATTTGTTGTAAAAGGGGCAATGAATTCCGTTGGACAACACGGCGGAGATCCACCTGAAGACTGGCTTTTCCATTCGAGATGGAAAAATGGACAAATTTGCCCGCAAACTAAATCCCTGTTAATTCGAGAACAAATTGGCGGCAGAACGACCTGTTGGTGCCCTGCACTACAAAAGAAAAGTTAAGCCTTCTGGCGCATTGTCTCTGCCCTTAAAAGGTCTTCTTTAATTTGACTCTTCAAACTATCCACCGAATCAAATTTTTTCTCTGGACGTAAAAAAGATTGTAGTGTCATCGAAAGTTTTTGTCCCACATTTCCAAATCCCTCCTCAATCGAATCGAGGACATGAACCTCAAGAAGAGGTTGAGTTGCCCCTTCCTCTACCGTTGGCCTTAGTCCATAGTTTGCAATCGCATATTTTGCATTCCTCTCACCAGAATCATCATGCACCATTCCCACATATACCCCATAAGCAGGCCGAGCCTGGGGAATCCATGGAATATTGATTGTAGGAAATCCGAATTTCTTACCCATTCCTTTGCCAGGAAGCACTTCCCCAGTGATGGTATAGATCCAACCAAGCATTTCATTGACCTCTTCAATTTGGCCAAACTTCAATGCCTCACGAATTCGGGAACTACTAACCGGGGAGTTGGAAAATAATTCTGATTGGACCACATCGACCGATAATCCGACCTCATCACCATATTCCTGCAGGCATAAATCATCCCCTTTCCTTCCCCTTCCAAAACGAAAGTTCTGTCCTACACATAATCCTTTCAGACTACGAACACGGGCAAGAAGGAATGAAAGAAAATGCCTTGCCTCGACACTGGCAAATTCACGATCAAATGTTCGAAGAACCACACCCGCCATTCCCCGTTCCAATAAACGCATTGCTTTCTCCTCTTGATTCATGATCAAGCGTGGGGTTTCATCAGGTCGAAGAAAAGAAGCGGGATGCTCAGGAAAGGTAAATGCCACTGCCACCCCCTCCTTCTCGTTCGCAATTCCCTGTGCTTTCTTAAGGACTGCAAGATGCCCACGATGCACCCCGTCAAACATACCCAAAGCTAGGTAGATTGGGCGATCGGTACTCCGACCCAGTTCTTCAATTGAGGTAAATACCTCCACCCAATTATAGGACGTGGGAGGGAACCGCCTGATGGATAGGGATCAAAAGGGATTGGAATTCGCCCAGTTGCATTTGTTCGATCTCTTCCAATGTCTTTGCTCCCGCAATTTCAAACTGATCTATTTTCGTTCTTCGCAAAGCAGTTAAATGAGCGCCACAATCTAATTTTTGCCCCAAGTCATGCAATACCGTACGAACATAAGTTCCCTTACTACATGCCAAATCAAACTTTCCCTTTGGAGAGTTCCATTCGTGTAAATTCAATTCGCTAATTCGTATAAATCGAGGTTCACGCTCAACAGTTTTTCCCTTCCTAGCCATTTTATAAAGTGGCACACCGGCAATTTTCTTTGCCGAGAACATAGGAGGAATTTGATATTGATCACCGAGGAAAGACTTCATTTCTTCCTTGATTCGCTCCTCGTCAACTTCAGCAGGTATTGGCTTTTCTTGTACAACTTCACCGTCTGCATCCTGACTATCGGTCTCCACACCTAGCAGAAACTCTCCCTCATAACTCTTGTCCAAGCTAATAAGGAACTGGGACACTTTTGTGGCCTTTCCAATTAGCATTATCATGAGTCCAGTAGCGAGAGGATCCAAGGTTCCGGCATGCCCTATCTTTTTCATCTTCAATTTTTTACGCAGACGATCTACAATATCGTGAGATGTGATTCCACTTGGTTTATCCACCAAAAGAATTCCTTCAAAAATGGGTTCCTGTACATTCATAAAATTATTTCTCGTTTGTTTTTTGTAAGTGCCTACCAATTGCATTAACCAATTCAGGGTAGAAATCATCCAGACTTTTCACCACATTAAATCCCGCGGCACAAGCATGGCCCCCTCCACTGAATTCCTTGGCTAACACATCCACTCGATAACGAGAATCTTTGGCCCGAAAGCTACCCTTGATATTTTCATTTCGCTCCTCGATCAATACCCCGATCTCAACTCCCTCCATCGAACGGGCATAATCTACAAAGCCCTCGGTATCCTCTGCTTGTGTGTTCGTTTCTTCATAGTAGGAATCACGAATTGTTCCAATACAAACTCGATCATTATATTCCATCCTAAAACTTGCTAAAAATTTCTGTAGTAATTGAATTCGCCCAGGTTTTTCCCTCTCGTACAATTCATGGGCAACCGAGGAAGGACTGGCTCCATACTCACATAATCGCCGGCAAACTTCAAAAACCGAGGCATTTGTTCCCCCGTAACAAAATTGACCAGTATCAGTCGCAATTCCGAGGTACAGTCCATCTGCAGTAGTTGAATCAATCGTAAATTCGCAGTCCAGAAAAAACTTGGCTAAAATTTCTCCGGTTGCAGATGCATTCGAAAGAACCAAATTAATTTCCCCATAATCATTATTGGAGACATGATGGTCCACATTGAGGAAAACTTGGGGGAATCGCTGGGATAATTCATCCCCTACCCGCTTTTGGTCAGCACAATCTACTGTTACAATTACAAACTCGTTTCCCTCCACCTCTTGAGGTGAAAAAAAAGGAGTATCGCCCACAAACTTGATTAATGTCCTAGGAACAGGATCTTGATTTACTGCCTTGGCATCAATTCCAAGGTTAATCAATACTCGGGTCAATGCAACTTGAGAGCCAATACAATCACCATCCGGACGTCGATGTCCAAGTACTAGAACTGATTTCCCCTTTAATTGATCAAGGGCATTGGCAAATTGAGTAGATTCTTGAAGGAATGAAGGCATAGCAGAAATTGTGAACGAACAAGTGTACTATCAGAAAGAGATTAGTAGGGAAAGCATTGAAATCTTCATTTTGGATACAAAAATCCGTCTTTATCGATCCCCTCAATATTACTAATGGGGTCAAGTACACCATCTATTCCAATTACACCAAACTGCGGATCATGTTGATAACTTAAACCTGGAAGTAACCGACCAAAAGTATTTTCCTTATATCCACTCTCCAGTTCATCCACCTCACCTTGCAATTGGGCATCAGATCGAAAATTAATAGAGACCAGACCATTTCTTTCCGTACTGATTCCGTTAGTTAATTGAACAGCATTGACCTTCTTCATCTTCGGGTTGTGAACTTCAATAAATTGTGAACCCAAGAGAACCTCCCGATTGCCGAGAAATGAGGACCAAAAGATCCACTCGGGATTTAAGTCGGAATCGATTGCAAATTTGAATCCTGCCAAATCCCATAAATGAATCTCGCGGAGACGAAGAAAAGAAGACCATATTTTTCGGGCTCCTCCCTTCTCTTGAAAAATTGCCCGCATCGCATTCAGATAACTACGACATTTAGGCGAAATCGACTTGATGTTCTCTCCCGACCTCAAGAAAGATGCAATCTCTCCCCGCGTTACACTATGTCCATCTTGAAAAGTAAAGAATATTGCCTGAGGAGAAGAATGAAATAAATCCTGGATACGATCCTTGATCTTTATTGGAGCAGGCAAACGGTCAGTAAAGGAAAGTCTTCCCAAATCCATAACGCTCGATCTCACATTCTCAGAACCTGCCTGATTCGGATCAATTAACTTTCCAACTCGGACCGAAACTCGATAAGGAAAAGAAATGGGCCACTTCCTGAAAAATTGTCCCCGCTCCATACTAAAGATCGAACCCCAGACCCCATCCAGGTGAACGGGTAAAATGGGAACCCCGGACTGTTTTGCAAGTAACAACACTCCCCTCTTGAAAGGAAAGATTGTCCCCATACGAGAAATTCCACCTTCCGCAAATACACAAAGTGGCATTCCATTCTTTAGCTTGGCCACTGATCTTTTAATAGATTCTAATGAACGGTCGGGAGAAACTGTTACGGTTTGAGTAAGGGCAAATACCCCACGCATTACCCTTGAGTGGGCGAGACCACTGTATGCAAGATATCTGATTTTTCGGGAAAATGCCGCACCAATAAATACAGGGTCTGCATAGGATATGTGATTGCTTACTAGTAAAACTCCTCCCGTGGACGGGAAATTTTCCATTCCGTCCATTTTGATTCGATAAAAAATTCGTAATCCCATGTGGAAAAGAGCGCGGAAAAAATCTTCCAGCAATATTTTCATCGTTACCATTGCAATTATACTTGCAGGAATACTCATCAGTAAAATTTCCTCTTTTGCTGACAGTCCCAATGAATTCGAGAGAAATGCATGGAATAGAATCAAGACAATGCTGGATATTTGAGTTAACAAATTCGAAGCGGCTAAAATCCTTCCTCGTTCAGACTCCCCCGCCTGATCCTGTAAGAAACCATTTAACGGAACAAAAAATAATGCACCAGAAAATCCAAGTAATAAACAACCCCATTCAAAAAGTACATCAAATGGATCGACGAAATATAAAAGTATGAAGGCAAGGGGTAGTAAAAATGCACCAATGGGAGTCAGTCCAAGCTCCACTCGTCCTCTGTTTAAATAAGCAACCAATAAACTACCAAGCATTATTCCAACCCCAAGAAGTAAGAACCAATACCCATAAAGAGTACCCATGCCGACCTCTCCTTCAATCACTTCTCCTGATAATTTAACTAAAACGAGGTAGAAAAAACTACCCACTGACCAAAACCAGGCATCTCCCAAGGCGGCCGCCCTTAATTTGCGATTTTTCCATAAGGAACTCAGGTCTTCCCAATGACTCCATACTACACGCGGTTGAAAAGACCCAGCCCTGGGTGCCTCAGTCCTCGGAGTGGGAATAAATAATATCCAGGAAAAGAGCGCCAAGCCGATCGCAACAACACATAAAATTAATCCTGTACCCCAACCTCCATAATGGGGAACTAATAAATCAAAGTACTTCGCCGCCACGAAAGCACCGCCTAGGATCCCCACCATTGTTAACATTTCCATCCAACCCACTGCCATTCCCAATCGATCAGAACCTACTAATTCCTTTAATATTCCCTTTTTCCCAGGCGAGAAAAAAGCCGATTGAACCGCGAGGAGAAAAAAGCCACACAACCCAACAGTTAGATTTTCAAGATATAATCCACCCGCAAGTACGCCTAAGCCCAATATTTGTGAAAGCAGGGCCAGACTGACCACATCCTTTTTTGAAAAGCGATCAGAGACCCATCCTGCCCATGGGGCAAAGACAACAAAAGGAAGAATTAATAGGATTGAAACTACTTGGTTAGTCTGGTCCATACTCGCCTTTCCAAATTGAAAGGCCGCCATAATAGGCAACATTGCCTTCATTCCATTATCATTAAACGCTCCTATTGTTTGGGAGACAAACAAAGGGATCAAAACCCGAAAAGAATGATTTTTTTTAATTTCTTTCATAGAGAAGCAGTTTACCACTCTTTCAATCCCACTATCCCATAGGAGATTGTGAGATTGCCAAGGGCAATTTTTTCTTTTTTTAAAGGAGTGATTCTATTGCACGAGCCAATTCGAAATCCTTCTCGGTTACCCTATTATCCGCATCATGGGTATTGAGAGTTATTTCTACACGATTGAAACAGTTGTAAATTCCTGGATGGTGATCGAGCCTCTCCGCTTGATAAGATATCGCAATTAGAAAACCCATGGCTTCTCGAAAATCCTTAAAAAGGTAAGACTTTTTCAATTGATCATTACTGAAACTCCACCCAGGTAATTCAGAAAGTTTCTCCTTAATTTCAAGATGTGTTACCTTTTTTTTCATTAGATGGAACTAGAATATGCTTTCCTCGTTGTCAATTGGTCATGAAATCGTTGAGGTGTTCCAATCGAAGCATGACAAAATTTTCTGAAAGCGAACGAGGAAAACTCCCCAACCATGTTGCCATCATTATGGACGGCAATGGTCGTTGGGCGAGAAGTCGTGGAAAACCACGTTTATTTGGTCACCGAAATGGAGTAAAAAATGTTCGTAGTGTAGTAAATGCAGCACGAGAATTCGGGGTTCAATATGTGACCCTGTATGCATTTAGTACTGAAAATCAAAATCGGCCCGACGAGGAAAAATCTGGTCTCATGAGATTACTCGAGGAGTTCTTAAAACGAGAACTTGCCACTTTACTAAAAGATGGTACCCGGCTTCGAGCAATTGGGGATTTATCAGGTCTGCCAAAATTTGCGCAGGAAATTGTAGAATCATCGATTGAAAAGACTAAGCATAATAGTACATCTAACCTCACCCTTGCACTCAATTATGGAAGTCGGCAGGAAGTATTGAGCGGAATACAGTCTTATACACGAGAAATTTTGGAAACAGGAAAATCTGCCGATCAATTAGATTGGTCGACTTTTTCAAATCACCTTCAAACAAAAGACTTACCCGACCCGGACCTAATTATCCGCACATCTGGCGAATTTAGATTAAGTAATTTCCTACTCCTACAAGCGGCCTATGCCGAAATTTTCGTCTCCCCCCTACACTGGCCTGACTTTAACCGTGATGCTTTTATCGAGGCCTTACAAAATTATATACAACGGGAAAGACGGTTTGGTAAAACAAGCGACCAACTTGCTCCGATTAATCAAAACTCAATAACTTCTACCGTCCCATGATCTTACGTTCTTTCTCAACCATTCTACTTTGGGGACTTGTTGCCTTGGTGGTATATTCTCTCAAGGAAACTGGGGCGATGTGGATTCTTAATCTATGCGCTACCCTGACACTATTTGAAGTTTATACCATTCTTGGAAGACTGGGATACGCGGCAAATCGCCTTTCTGGCCTAATAACGGGTGGTTGTTTAATCCCCGTTTCCTATTATTTTGAGGGCTATGGTGTGGATGTGCTTGCCATCGGTGCATTGTTTACCTCCGCAGCCTGCGTGCTTTTCCCACAAGCCCAAAGAGGAATGTATATTAAGAGGCTCATGCCTACCTTCTTCGGACTCCTTTTTGTATCTTTCCTTCTTCAATATTTCGTTCGTATTTTACAAATCGGCGGGAACGAAAATGCCGACTGCTTTATGGGTTTTGGTTTATTCTTTTCTCTCTGGGTCGTGATCGTGGCCAAGTTCAGCGACATTGGTGCCCTGCTCATTGGAAAGGCGATCGGGCGCACTAAGATGGCACCTTCAATTAGCCCGGGGAAAACAATTGAAGGGCTAATTGGCGGCTTTGCTGCATCAGCAGGGATTGGGGCACTGCTGCCCTGGCTTTTTCAAGAAAAATTCACCGATATTGTATTTTTTGGAGATTGGATTTTTACCCCCGGACAAGGGGCAATTTGGGGAACATTGCTTGCTCTGAGTGCTGTAATTGGAGATTTGATTGCCTCCGTGCTTAAACGCCTCGCTTCAATGAAAGATTCCGGAGGTGCGATACCCGGTATTGGCGGATTATTTGATCTAACTGATAGTCTAATCCTTGCCGCTCCCACAGGGTACTTCATTTTATTCCTTCTTCGATAGTGAAATTCCCCAAGAAGCTTGTACTCTTGGGTGCGACTGGCTCAATTGGCGAAAGCACTTTAAGAGTTATCCGCAAACATCCGGATAAGATCGAACTGATCGGAATTTCAGCCCATCAACAATCTGAGAAACTGGTCGCGATAGCGAAAGAATTTAATGTTCCCCATGCCTGCCTCACTCATGATCCAATAGAAAAAATCAACCTCCCCAAGACCACCCAGCTCCACACGGGACAAAATTCAATGGAGGAATTGGCTTCTTTAACAGATGCAGATGTTGTCGTAGTTGGGATTGTCGGTGCCGCCGGACTACTGCCCACACTTGCCGCATTACGAAAAGGAAAAGAGGTGGTTCTCGCCAACAAAGAATCTCTTGTAGTAGCCGGGGAATTGGTTACCGAAACGGCCCGAAAGCATGGCGGGCGGATAATCCCAGCAGATAGTGAGCACAATGCAGTATTTCAATGTATTCAAGGACAAGACGAACGAACTCTCCAGTCCATTATTCTTACGGCATCAGGTGGGTCATTTCGTGACTTACCCCTTGATCAACTCTCTGATGTAACAATTGAGCAAGCACTTCAACATCCGAATTGGTCAATGGGGAAAAAAATTACCGTTGATTCGGCAACCATGGCGAATAAAGGATTAGAATTAATTGAGGCACGCTGGCTCTTTGATGTTTCTCCGAAGCAATTGGAAGTGGTCATCCATCCCCCCAGCTTGGTCCATGCAATTGTACGATTTATTGACGGGTGCTGCCTCGCCCAAATGACACCGGCCTCGATGACATTTGCCTTACAAAACGCGATTCTTTTTCCGGAACGTCATGAAGGTGTGGAATCATCGCTTGATTTTAGTCAACCACTCGACCTGTCTTTTTCACCCCCGTCTTTAGACCGATACCCCTGCTTACGGCTTGCTATCGAAGCGATGGAGCAAGGAGATTCTGCTCCACTTATATTTAATGCAGCCAATGAAATAGCGGTGGATGCTTTTCTTCGGAATCGAATTGGCTTTCTCGACATTTCACGCATAATTGAAGATACATTGAATCTTTCTAATTTTATTTCTACCAACTCGGTTGACGAACTACTCTCTATTGATGCAGAAACCCGTCAATCTGCCCAAAAACGAGTTCAACAACTCGGATAGCATCTCCTTTTAATATGTCCTTTTTTTACGATTTTGCATTTCTTCTAGTCGCCTTATTTGCACTTGGATTTACGATTTTC
>JABGUO010000084.1 GCA_018646565.1 Opitutia bacterium
CTCGAAGCAGGACGGAAATTATACCTTCAAAATTGCACATCCTGCCACAGTAAGGATGGAACCACACCCCCAATTAATCCACTCGCCCGTTCGTTCACAAAAAACAAAATGGAAAATGGCGGTGATCCATACAGTATGTTCAAAACCCTGACTTACGGCTTTCGGAATATGATGCCTTCGGTTCAGTTAAACCCAGCCGACCGATACAAAGTGATCCATTATCTTCGGGAAAAAATTATCCGTGAGAAGGCTCCTGAATTATATGTGAAATTTGATCAGTCCAACACATACACTATGCCCAAAAGTCCGGAGAGCACCGGGAATGAAGCGGAAAGAATTGAGCAACTCGCCCGCTCAGGCTACCTACGCGACTACGGAAGGGCACTCATTTCCCCTGTGGTTGGAAATGCCAAAAGCAATAACGCACTCACCCTTGACCTGGGCAACAAAACTACCATTTCCTATGAATTGGGTACTATGAGAGCGATTGGAGCATGGACTGGTGGATTCCTTGATTTCAGTGGAACCCTGCATCACCGGCTCCGGGCCGGAGGATTGCCCAGTGCCCGGTTTGAATCAATCGTGCGGTCTGAGGGTTGGCAGTGGGCATGGGACGGCAAAGCGGAGAACCCCATTCCGGACCTTTTCCCAAAGACTGTATGGCCGGAGGAACAGTTGCGCTATAACGGTCATTATCCGTTCGGAGATGAAACGGTTATCTCCTACTCCGTGCAGGGACGCCCGGTTTTAGAAAGCCCCAGACTCGAGGAAATTGGAGGAATCCCGATTATTCATCACCGATTAACGATCAATGCGGGCAGGAATCCCTTGGAATTAATTGTTCTCGATGACGTTCCGAAGATCGAAGGCAGGATTGCCACCATTGGTCACTCGATTGCCTGGCTTCAGGCAAAAGATGACGGGGTCCAATTCCGAGCCAGTGAAAACGGAAAACTTGTGCTGCAAATTCCCGTAAGTAACAAACCCATTCATTTGAATGTAGCTCTGGCTCATGACGAAAGTGATTCAATACATGACAAAGCTCCCACCGATCAAGTGATCAATCTTTTGAACAAAACCAAGGGGGGGCCACGCAGATGGAATACCACGCACACAGCCAGGGGCAGGCTCGCTACCTCTACCTTTCAGGGTTATGTCATGGACAGCATTACCGTGCCTCTTAAGAACGCTTACAACTCTTGGATGCGCACCTCGTCCCTCGCCTTTTTCCCGGACGGTCGTCTCGCCGTGGGCACTCTTCCCGGAGATATATGGATCGTGAGCGGAATTAATGATGAGTTGGATAAAGTAACTTGGCAGAGATTTGCCGCCGGTCTCTATGAACCACTGGGCATGAAAGTCGTGGATGGCGTTCTTACTGCCATCACTCGAGGAAGAATTGTCAAGCTCCACGATTATAATAACGATGGAGAAGCCGATTTTTACCAAGCCCTTTTCAATGAGGACGAACCCGACAAAGGCTGGCACGCGTATAATTTTGACCTCGAAGTGGGCAAGGATGGGTCCTTTTACTACGGACGCACCGGTGGGTTCAGCGAGTGGTCGGTACCGGGCGGAGTAGTCAAAGTATCTGCCGACGGAAAGAGTTCAACCGTACTGGGTGCAGGGCTAAGAGTTCCCAATGGGATCGGAAAACTTCCGGACGGTCGGATTACTTTGGGGGATAATCAGGGAACATATGTGCCTGCCAGTAAAATTTCCATCACCAGCCTGGACGCATTCCACGGAGCAGGTTCATGGACCAAACACGGAGATAAATATGATCCCGAAAAGATCGTAAAGCCGATCGTTTACATGCCACAGGAACTAGACAGTTCATCAGGCGGACAGCTTTGGGTCGAGAAAGATAAAAGATTGGGACCGCTGAGCGGACAGTATTTTCACACCTCCTACGGAAAAGCGGCCACTATGTATGTGATGATGGATAAAATCAATAATGTCATGCAGGGTGCGGTTTACTCTCTCCCCCTGAAAATGGAATCCGGAACCATGAGGGCAGCTAAAAGTCCGGTTGATGGCCAGCTTTACTATTCCGGACTCACCGGTTGGCAGGCAGGAGCCACCCAGGAGGGAAGTATACAACGACTTCGCTACACCGGGAAAACCGGAATTTACCTGACTGAAGCAAAAGCCCGTAAAGATCGCCTACAACTTACTTTCACTGAACCAGTCAGCTCAGAGTCCATAAATAAGGAATCCTTTTCCGCCAGTGCCTGGAATTACCGGTGGTCCAAAGGCTATGGCTCCCCTCAACTCAGGGCATCCGAGCCTGAAACCAGGGGAATTGATGAACTCGCTATTGATTCACTCGAGCTCTCGGATGATCGATTGACTCTTACCGTGGGAATCCCGAAATTAATTCCTTGTCATAACTTAAAATTGAATTTTGCAGTGACAGGTAAAAATGGTGCGGCGCTTTCCGGACCGGTTTATTTCACCATTCACGAACTACCAGAAAGCTGATTTGTTTTATAAATCCCACCCGACGCTGGACTAACTCTCATACAGAAAATTTAGGAAAAGAGAATCCATAAGGTTTGCCTTGTTAAAAAAACGGGACAAAATGTAACATTAAATGAATCGTAGATTATTTTTACGCGGATCTTTGGGTGCTTTGGCTTTACCGGCTATGGAATCGGTTGGTTTGACCAAGATTCCAGGGTCTAAAACAAACCTGTCCACCGGCAATGATGTGAAAAGACTCGTCTGTATCGGCAATTCGTTTGGATTTCATGCTTCCCATTTTTTCCCAACCGAGCCGGGGCCCATTCGATCACTTCCCAAGGCACTCGTACCACTGAAGGGAAACCTCGATCAAACCACGGTCTTTTCCAACCTTGATCATGGGGTTAAAGGAGGGCACTTTGCGGTACATTCCTTTCTTTCCGGAGTTAAGCATTCACAAGCCTCATCGATGCCGGACGGAAACCTTTCCCTTGACCAACGCGCCGCCGAAGTCTTTGGGTTTAACACCCGATTTCCTTCCTTGGTAGTGGGTTCTGAAAATGGTTTGCATGGAGGCTGTCAGATGTCATGGACCCGCTCGGGTGTTCGGGTGCCCCCGATTGAAGGTCCAAAAAATCTGTTCCGTAAACTTTTCATCCAGGAAAAATCGAAAAACAACTCGCAAGTCCTCCAGCACTATGACCTTGGGAGATCTATTCTTGATGCCTCACTGGAAGATGCCCGTAATCTTGGAAAACGTCTCAATGGAAGGGACCGTGATAAACTGGATGAATATTTCACTTCGATTCGTGAAGTAGAAATCGGTATTCAACAGAAAGAAAAATGGCACTCGATCCCCAAGCCCAATGCACCGATCGATGAACCAGTCAACCGGAACCTGGTGGAAGATATTCCCGTTCTTTACAAACTCATCGCCCTGGCCCTGGAAACTGATTCCACTCGGATCGCTAGCTTCGAAATGGCCGGGGCTCAGTTCAATACTGGACTGCTTGGCCTGAACAACGGATACCACTCCTATTCTCATCACGGCCAAAAGCAGGAAAATATTGACGCCCTGCTTGCTCTTGAAACTTATCAAATGGAATGTTTTTCCCAATTTCTTGATCAACTTAAATCGAAAAAGTCACCCAAAGGTTCCTCGCTATTAGATGAAACCACCGTTTTATTTGGCAGTGGAATGGGCAACGGTAATGCCCACACCAATAACAACCTGCCCATTTTAATGGCGGGTCGGGGCTACCAAACTGGTTCGCATGTAGCCATGCCGGGAGCCAAAAACAAACGAGTTCCTTTGTCTAACCTCTATCTTTCGATCCTGAATCAATTGGGAGTGGAAGATGAAACATTCGCCCATTCCAGAGGAACGGTAACCCTGTAGGAATAGTCGTACGATGGGCAAAAAATTGTCTTTGAGCATCTTGGGTCTTCTCTTCAGTTCATTGATCCATCTTTATGCTGAAAAAGATTTTGATTCTACAATCACTCCCTTTTTAGAAGCTCACTGCTTCAAGTGCCACGGTCCAGAAAAACAAAAAGCCGACCGGCGCTACGACCAGCTTTTACACCCCATTCAAAATGACGAGGACCTACTCCTCTTTCAGGATATCCTCGATCAGTTAAACTTAGCAGAGATGCCTCCTGAAGAGGAACCCCGACCCGATCCCAAAGAAGTAAAGGAAGTAGTGGCTTGGCTCACCTCCGCGATTGCGGAGGCCCAAACAAAACGTGAGAATAACGGCGGAGAGACCGTCCTGAGACGCCTCAACCGGAGGGAATACCTTCACACTGTAAGTGACCTCTTTCATCTCAACACCGATGCGTTCGACCCAACTGAAGGCTTTCCATCGGATAAAGAAATTCATCACCTCGACAATCAGGGGCATGCCTTAGTCACCTCCGGTTTTCTTCTCGATCAATATTTACGAACCGCGGATCTGGTGGTGGAAAAAGCCCTGCCCTCCCTCGACAAACCACCTTCCCGAGAATGGATTCAAAACGGAAATTTTGAACAGGGCGAATTCACCGGATTCATGACCAGTGTGCAGAAACGGGAATCTATTGATGAACCACTTAAATCCTTGAGTTGGGGATTGAAGAACCTGACAGGGGCCATGTCCGAGGAACAACTCATCAAGCGCCGGAAATCGGTCACCGGGAAATTCGAGGGCATTCTCCGCGAAGTGGAAAACATCCCCCATCATATCCGCCTTTACGAACACCCCAGGTCCCAGCGGCATATGGGTTCCTATGCATACATGTCAGACTTATCCGAGGGCGTGCCATTTGATGGATACTACTTCTTCGCCTTTGATGCAACCGCCCTTTACCGAATACCCCCTTATGAGAAAAACTTTGCCCGTACCCGAACGGACGAACCGTTCCGCCTCGCCGTGGTCCCCGGCAATATCGAAGTTGGCCCTCTTCACTTACCACAGCCCTTAGAGCCTAAATTAGCTCACTTTGAAATGGTGGACGGGAAAAGAAAAAAATACCACGCCCGAATCTGGCTGAACAAGGGGTCCACTCCCCGCCTGATCTTTTTGAACGGATCACATCTTACCCGGAATGCCCACATTGAGGCGTCTCAGTTTCTCCGCCAACGGAATGGACTGCCCCCCCTCTCCTCCGGTAATGAAAATTTAGTCTACGGACTGCAATATGCCAAACTTCCACAGGTTAGGATTCATCACCTCTTCCTGAGTGGACCAATCATTGATCACTGGCCCACCCGCACGCACAAAGAAATTCTAGGAGGCAGCACCTATGACCCGGAAAATATTCGCACTCAATTGAGTAATTTCCTCAAGCGGGCCTACCGTCGTCCCCCCACAGAAAAGCAGATCGATGCCATTCACGGAGTTTATCTTGCCCGAACATCCAAGGGGATCAATTCCTGGCAGTCCTTTAAAGATTCCCTCAAAGCAGCCCTCTGCTCCCCTCATTTTATTTATTTACAGGAAGAACCAGAACCCGAAACGGACAACATTGACCCACATGCAATCGCCTCGCGACTCAGTTATTTCCTCTGGTCCTCGATGCCCGACCGTGAATTATTTACCCTCGCCCGCACAGGAAAGCTTTCCAACCCCGACATCCTCAGAACGCAGGTTGAACGTTTGCTCAGGGATTCAAAGTCAAACCGGTTCGTGGACGGATTTCTCAATGCCTGGCTCACCCTCGATAATCTGGGCAACACCCCTCCCGATCATCACCGTTTTAAAGAATACTATATGGATGACCTCGCTTCCGCGATGCGGAAAGAAACCCATGTTTTCTTTCGCCACCTACTGGATAACAACCTGCCAACCTCGGAATTCCTCACCGCCCAATACACTTTTGCCAACCCTGCCCTTGCCCGGCTCTACCATTTACCCGTGGAAAAATCAGATTTTCCCAATCCTGATTCCTTTATCCGGGTCAGTACGGAAGGCCATCCCCGGGGTGGCTTGCTTGGGCACTCATCCATCCACACCGTGACTGCCAATGGAGTCGATACATCCCCGATTATTAGGGGTGTCTGGTTGCTTGAAAATATCCTCGGTACCCCACCCTCTCCTCCGCCCCCGGATATCGAA
>JABGUO010000085.1 GCA_018646565.1 Opitutia bacterium
GTCGATAGGCTGATTTTCCTCCGGTGGCATCTCTCCAAAATCGATCACTTCCAGCACCGTCTGCAGCAGTTCCGGATCGCTTTTAATATCCTTCCCCTGGATAAAGGAAAGGAGGTTCACTTCTCCTTTCACCTTACCATTCGCCCCGTGACACTCGATACAGTGAGCCTTGAAGGTATCCTCAATCGAAAACTCTTTTTTGGCTAAAACTGACTGAATCAAAAAGAAATAGACTATCCCAAAAATAAATAGGGATAAGGAATATTTTTTGATATAACGATTATTCTCCATGGTACTCGTTTATTTCAAGAAGCTTTACATTAAAATTTCGAATTGAGACATACTAACTAATATCCACTCAGAGAAGTTTTATGAGTATATATTCTTGACCATAGCATATCTATTTCTGATCTCGATTAATCCTATCATTCTCTTTAAGAAATACACTGCAGGTCTTCCTTAGATAAATGTCAAGTCTGCTCAGTTTGTTGGATTGTAAAAAATAGCCAATCCTTCATTGTTAAGAATAATGTTTTCTTTGGGCCAACTTCAGCTTAAATCCAATCTTTTCCTGTCCCCTTTGGCGGGCTACACCAACCTGCCCTTCCGTTTGGTCATTCGTGAAATTGGCGGAGTTGATCTGTGTACCACCGATCTTGTTAATGCCCGCTCGCTTATTGAACAGAACCCCAAGGCCCTTAAATTAATTGAGACGAACCAATATGACAACCCCCTCTCCGTCCAGCTATTCGGCGGAGTAAAAGAGGAGATGCGGGACGCATCCATCTTGTTGCAGGAACATGGCGTTCATTCAATCGACGTTAATATGGGCTGCCCGGTACCCAAGGTGACCAAGACCGGCGGCGGGGCCAGCATGATGAACGAGCTTCCCAAAACTCAGGAGTTGATTCGGACAATGACCGATGCCGTGGATGTTCCGATTACTGCGAAGATGCGTCTTGGTTGGGATGATGACAACCTTACTGCACCCGATCTGGCAAAAGCATTGGAAGATTCTGGCGTGGCCGCAATATTCGTTCATGGTCGAACCCGTGCCCAGGGGTTTGATGGAGTTGTCAACCTAGAGGGCATCCGTAAGGTCGTAGAGGCGGTTGATCAAATTCCGGTCATTGGCAATGGAGATGTAACCACGCCCCAAGCCGCCAAGCACATGATCGATCATACAGGTTGCCATGGAATCTCCGCGGGTCGGGGTGCGTTTTATAACCCATGGATATTTCTCCATACCCAAGAATATTTAACAACGGGGATACTTCCACCCGAACCCAGCTTTGAAGAAAGAATTCGAGTGATGCGTAGACACTACGACCTGATGATCGAAGTATTTGGGGAGGATCGAGGTTCGCTCCAGTTTCGGAAAGTAGCACCCTGGTACTCGAAACGATTTGGTCCGGTTAAACCATTTAACACCGCAGTGGTCAAAATCAGTTCCCGGACAGACTTTGAAAAAGTTTTAGCCGATTACCTCGAATGGAGAAAACAGTTTACCGATGAAAAGGGCGATTTGCTGGAGCGTTATCAAATGGCACCTATGATTGCCTCTTTCATGGAAGAAGATGATGCCTTTCAGGCAAAACAAAGAAAGGCAATCGGTGTCCCCAAGGGTCCCGTGGAAGTCTGGTAGGGAAGTTTACTAGGCCCTATTCCAAGGCATCTTTGCTATCATCATCCCCATCCCACAGGTGTCAGTTACCCCGGCAAAGACCAACCCAGCTCCGATGAAAGCCGATAATCCGAATCCAGACGGATGAACAAACTGGCCAACGACCGCACCAATCACCACCAGGGACCCCGCGGCGATCCGCACCTGTCTTTCCAGTGACATCACTTTCCTTCCTTCAACTACGGGAAGTCCAGCCGACTGCCAGGCGGAAGTTCCACCGGCCACATTGACAATCTTGGTAAACCCGGCAGCATCCAGCTTCTGACAAACCTTCATCGATCGCCCCCCTGACTGACAAATCACATGTATCTCTTCCTCTTTGGAAAACGGAACCTGTTCCAAATCAAATGATTCCATGGGGTGGTTCACCGCTCTCTCCGCGTGTACCCCAGCAAATTCGGCGGGTGTTCTGACATCCACTAATGGAATCGATGAATCAGATTCTCTTTTAATTCTGCTTTCTTCTATTGTTAGATTTTCCATACACTTGAAGTTACTATTAGTATCATAAAAAAATTAAATAACCAAAGCCTAAAGAGCAGGCCAGATTCCTTGCTCAAGTAGTTGCTTATTGGCGGTTTCTGCCCATCCACGGTTAGCAGCTGGGCTTGCGGGGCTAGGATGCAAAATTTTGCCTATCTGAATATTCATACCGGAAAGAGCGATGGATGCTCTTTTTTCCGCAAATGCTCCTACGCCAATTAACCATTCTGGCTCCAA
>JABGUO010000086.1 GCA_018646565.1 Opitutia bacterium
AAGAGGTGGAGGAGGGAACCAAGATGACCGACGAAATTCGTTACCAAATGCCATTTGGTATATTCGGAACGATTGCTCATTTTCTTTTTGTGAAGCGTACTTTACAACAAATATTTCAATATCGGAGAGAAAAATTAGACGAACTTTATCCTCTCTAATCAACGGGGTATTTAATGACTGATCGCTTTCTTCAATCCTTCATGCTTCAAAACTGGGAGGAGTTACTTCTTTTGCATTGGCAGGTCGATAAAAGTGACCTTACGCAATCGATCCCCGATGATTTTGAAATTGATACCTTTGAGGGCCAAGCGTGGTTAAGTGTGGTTGGCTTTCGGTTGAGCGGGTTGCGAATAAACCCGATTAGCTGGATGCCCTGGCCTTCTTTTTGGGAGATTAACCTGCGGACCTATGTAAAAGATAAGCAGGGTAAAAAGGGCGTATGGTTTTATTCGCTGGATTCCTCCGATATATTTGCCGTTCTGGGTGCTCGGCTAATGTATGGATTACCTTACAATC
The DNA here is from genome assembly GCA_018646565.1 of Opitutia bacterium. Lineage (GTDB taxonomy): Bacteria > Verrucomicrobiota > Verrucomicrobiia > Opitutales > Seribacteraceae > Seribacter. The sequence continues at coordinate 517 of JABGUO010000086.1, forward strand.
TCTCCCTGACCGAAGGCAGCGTTAGCTCGAATCAGATTACTTTTCGCTCCCGTCGAAAGTTACCCCACGCAAGAGCACGCTCGGAATTCGGAGCATCCTTTGCACCTATTCAATCGGGTACTGAATTTTCCGGCAGTACATTGGATCATTTTTTGCTGGAAAGGTACCGCTTTTGGGCGAGACGAAAGTGGTCAACCGTATCGAATTCAGCTCGTGTCCGCCATAGCCCATACCAGGCGGTCCGTACCCAAGAAGCCCATTACAAGGGAGAATTATTCAGTTCCCAGGGTCTTGCGGAGCCCACCCAAGAGGCAATATTGGGACATTATTGCAAGGGACTAAAGGTTCATGCTTCTGCCCCGTCATGGGCATTCTCAATTGCCGGCCAGGCAAACCATAGATAAGTGGAATTTTCCATTCGTTGGCAACCAAAGAGGCAGGCCTCCCGTAACTCAGACAAACTGGCGTGCTGATGAGCCCGGGTCATTGATTCTTCGATTAGATTCCAAAGAACCTGATCGTTTTGAAAGGGAGGATTTGTCGGGTTTATTCCGTGGACGATTTCCTGGATTTCCTCATGCTTTTCCTTTCTTGTCTCGGCTTTAGCAATTGCCAAAATACAGTCCGGCACTGCATCCTTGATTAATTCCATGTGGAATTCGCCATTCGCAGATCTTGGAGAAAGCAAATTGGCGAGGCAGTACATGTTGGCGTCATACTCAGCAAATTCAACACAGCGCTCTGTCACCGGCCCATCAAAGAAATGACCACACCGAACTTTTCCTTGGGATGAAAAGTAGGCGTGTTCTGCACCCCACCATTTAGTCTTAAGTAATCCGGCACTGTGCAGTCGAAGTTTTTCATCTTCCATTAAGCGGGGAGGGTCAATATCTCCAAAGGATGCCCGCATGATTTTAAGTTGATCCCGGCAAAGATAAAAGAGACGGCGGACATCTCCCATCGCAAAAGAATCCCCTCTTAATCGATCCGAGAAAAAACTGAGAGAGGGCATCGAAGAAAGGAGTGACCGTTGAACGGACTGAGCAACTGGATGGTCATCTTCAATAGAATGTGAAAGAAGGGAGTCAATGGACTGGGAAAAAGAGGGTTTTTTTTGAAGCACTTTTTGCAGTCCGGACATGTCACCCGCGGCTGCATTGGAGTCACCCGCGACTAAAGGACTGAGTATTAGTAAATCTTCGTATAACCGATAAAGTTCATCTTGCACCTGCGAATTTTGAAGCCCTTTGAGCGGAACACAACCTCCGCCTCCCTGGTATCGCTCCTCTTGGCGGGAGAAATTACTGTGAAGCTTTTGTATAGATTTTGAATCTAAGAAAGAATCAAAGCACAAGCTCGGTTGGCAATTTTCTAAAATTCGACTGCGGACTTCCTTCCCCAAGGATTTTGGTTTGGAGGAGAGAGCAAGGTTGGTACAGTCTTCCTGAGCTTGGGCCAATGAATTACGCGCTTCATCGTTCTCTTCTAACATTGCCTCGAAGAGCAATGATTCTTCTTTCGGAAGAACACCAAGGGTGTAATCGAGGGCTTTTTGG
>JABGUO010000087.1 GCA_018646565.1 Opitutia bacterium
AAATGAGTGGGTACTAATTTAGATGTGCTCAATTTAAATGTAATCAAATGTTAATTGGGATCATTTTCTATTGTGGATTAAGAATACATGGTTTTGAGTAAACAAAGAAGCATTAAAAACATAAATCTTTAAATGAAAATCTCGGAAAGCATACAAACTTCAAAATTCAACACCCCCAATGTGGCCGTATTCTTAATTGACGTACAGGAGAGCTTGCTTAACGGAATAAAAAATAAAGATCAATTAATAGATGCTTTAAATATTCTTATCCAGTGCACTAAAATATTTAATTTACCTTTTATTATTACTGAACAAGTTCCCCAAAAACTGGGAATTACTTCTAGATCTTTACTACTTTCTAACGATATTAGAATTGCAAAAAGTAGCTTTTCAATTTTCGGCTGTGAAGAAATAAAAAAGTATATAAGTGAACAGAAAATTTCTCATTTAATTCTTTCCGGAATTGAAACACCTATCTGTATATATCTGAGTGCGATTGACGCCCTTAAAGCAGGAGTCGAAGTAACTATTTTATCTGATTGTGTGGGGGCAAGAAGGCAGGATGATCAATCGACTATACTAGGAAAGCTTCAGGACGCCGGTTGTCACATACTTCCACTAGAAAGCTTTATCTATGGATATATGCGAACTGCTGAACATCCAAACTTTCGAGAAGTCAGTAAATTAATTCGCAACCGGTAAGAGTCTTCATTACTCTTTTTTTTTAATCAATTATGCTAGCAATAACAGATTCTGCCACCCTTCAAGGAGTTGTCGCCGTACCCGTAACAGTAGAGGCAAATGGTGGGGAGAAGGGAGAACCCCGATGTGTTTTAGTTGGATTGCCTGACACTGCGGTTAAAGAATCTTTAGATCGGATTCTCTCAAGTCTTGCCAATTCAGGATATTCTCGTCCGAGAACTCGGGTTACGATTAATTTGGCACCCGGTGATTTGAGGAAAGAGGGAGTTGCATTTGATCTTCCGATCGCTCTTTGCTTACTGGCATCGACGGGACAATTACCCGAAAATTCTTTGCAGGACTTTTTAATAGCAGGAGAGTTGGCACTTTCAGGTGAAACCCGTTCAATTAAGGGTGGTTTGTCGATGGCGATGCTTGCCCAAAAGCATGGCAAAAAAGGAGTTCTTCTTCCTGCCACCTCGGCAGCGGAGGCAAGTTTACTGGGAGGTATTGATATTTTTTCAATCGGTTCCCTGGAAGAAGCGGTTGCATTCTTTAAAGGTGAGCACCCCCGTATCCCTCTCGATTCTAAGAAGTATCAATTTGCAGATTCTCCAGATCATTACGATGAGGTCGATTTTTCTGAGGTGAAAGGACAGGCAAATGTACGTCGAGCGGTAGAGGTGGCAGTAGCGGGCGGGCATAATCTTCTCATGCTCGGACCGCCAGGCTCTGGTAAGTCTATGATTGCAAAAAGAATACCATCCATTCTTCCCAAGCCGAGTATGGAGGAGTTTTTGGATATTTTGAATATTCATTCGGCTGCGGGAAATTCAGTATTGAATGAAAAAAAGTTTTTTCGTCGACCAGTTCGTTCCCCCCATCATACCATTAGTGATGTGGGTTTACTAGGAGGGGGCACAATACCGGGGCCCGGGGAGATTTCTTTAGCCCATAATGGGGTTCTTTTTCTCGACGAACTGCCCGAGTTCAAAAGATCAGCCCTTGAGGTAATGAGGCAACCACTGGAAGACGGAGAAGTTACTATTTCAAGAAGTGCGGGCAAAATTACACTACCGAGCAGGTTCATGCTTGTTGCTGCTATGAATCCCTGTCCATGTGGATACTTGGGAGATATTACGAACGACTGTCGTTGTTCAATGCCTCAGATTCAACGCTACCGCTCCCGTGTCAGTGGGCCTTTGCTTGACCGGATTGATATTCATGTCGAGGCACCCGCGGTACGAGTTGACGATTTACAGGATGAACGGGTAGGGGAGTCGTCTGCGGATATTCGGAACAGAATTAATTCTTGTCGGGAAATCCAAGTAATAAGATACGAAAAGCACCAGATTTCAAGTAATGCAAACATGACTAATAAGATGCTTTCCAAGTACTGCCAAATAGGAAAAGAAGAAGCATCAATTTTAAAGCGTGCAATGAATGAACTTTCATTATCTGCAAGAGCCTATGATAAGATTCTTAAAGTGTCCCGTACCATTGCCGATCTTGATAAATCTGAAAACATAGAAATGAATCACTTATTAGAAGCAATTCAATATCGAAGTTTAGATCGTTCTCTTATTCTTTAAAAATAACTTTACATATTTAATATATTGTTATTAAAATAATATATTATGAAAATTGATGATAACGCCAGTATTAAAGAATTAGAAGCCCTCAAGCGTAGAATAGAAAAGAAAATATCTACTAAACAATCAGGGAAAGAAGATTACAGTAAATTTTACGATACGATCAAAAATGATCATGCTCGCCACAAGAGGGAAGATGGACGAAAGGTTTTTCGAGGAGTGGTAGATTATCTCGAATGCTACATAAATGGGTTGCCGCCCATTGCAAAAGCAAGTTTTTATGAAAGGTTTGGAATTCAAGGAAAACGTACTAAGATCACTCCTGAAATTGTCCAAAGAGTCAAAGAATTGTTAGGACAAAGTCTAACACTGCAAGCTATTGCGGATGAGGTTGGAGTGTCACCCGCAACCTGTCAGAAGATTAAAAAAGGGGATTATGATTCCTGAAAATTATTAATTTTAAAATTAAACCACAGCTTTCGAGTTGTGGTTTTTTTTGGTACCCAAATAATTTTGAATTAAATGGTTTTAAAGATTGATGGAGAGTATTTCCTTACCCGTGCAGAAGCAGTGTCTTATGTGCTTCAGGGGTATCATGCCAAATGGTGCTTTGCACGTTGGAGTCGAGATGAAGTTGCATTTTCCTTTGAAACGAAGGCGGGAATAAGAGACAGAATACTACTCCGTGCTTACAAATTAAAAAAAAGTAAGACAGTGCGAATTAGGAAATACGAATTAGATGAGTACTTTACAAAGGAAGATAATTCCTAAAATTCTTCCTCGTCTGGAATATCTAACTTATGCATGGTGGTCTCTTCACCCTTTGAATCAACAGTAATGACTTTCATTATTTTGCAATCCTTCCCTTGTGCTTCAAATCGCTTGGGTTCACCATCTGGAGCAATAACCTGAAGTAATCCCGGTTTCTTTTCAATCTCTACACATTCCAAGAGATCTTTTCCATTGTAGCCTTCTTCATGGGATGTTGAGTACAAACCATCGGGATGAACGAAACATACAATTCTGCCATAACGAATAGTTGCACCTCTTTTATGTCGAATCACATCTCCTTTCTCGAAAACCTTTTTAGAAAAAAGCTGCTTCCTTGGGGTGTAGTGTTTGAGCTTAGATCTTTTGGTTTTGAAAGTTTTCATTCCATCAGAACCCTTCACTAACGGAGTGAGTTCATCGGGATGAACTTCAACGCATTCCAGCGTTGGATCACCAGGATTATCCTGTAGGATCATCAACACTTCGCCACACCTTTTTTTTCCTTTTGAGGAAACGGTTTCTCGTACAAAGTCGCCTATTTCGATTTCTTTTTTCTTTTTCTTTTTCGATCCAATTGCCATAATTATTCCTTATTTAATAGAGCCAGTTTGTGCGAGTCTTTTTGTTCGGCAATCCGAACAGATGCAAAATTTCCCATGTCCATAGTCTCCCGGAGATGGAAGGTCTTCAAACAGAGGTGTGCTCGGTTTGGCCTTCGGGACGGACTTTGTTTTGGAGGGAGAAGAAGTTTTAGATAAGGCAGGATTAGTTTTATTTGCTTTTCTTTCGGCATAGGCAATTCTTTGTCTTTTTCTCATTTCGAACAAGTAAGCCACTCCGTCTTTAAAATCGGTTGAATCCATCGCAATAGTACCGCGCATCGATCCATTCTTGGAGGGTGATACGGCAAGAAGACTCCCTTTATGACCGATCGCAAATACTTCTTTCCCTGCTGGTAACAGAGAGGACCCGAGCGCTTGTCCACTTGAGGAGTAGGCGGTAAACTGGACATCTTTTTTAATCGTGACATTTGCAAGAGGGAATACTGATTTCGGGATTAAGTTCCAATTCTTAACTGCGGAGAGCAAATCGGGAGTGAACTTCGCTTTTTCTGGCGTGGAGGGTACTTTCACTTTTGCCAAATCTTTTGGCATCACTTTTTTCTCAACAGGTTCGGGCTTCTTTGCTTCTGGTAATTCTTTCTTACTCGGTTCCTCGGGCTTTTTCAGTGATATGTTTTCGTTATTATCTTCTACTGTAGTATTGTTTTGATCCTCAGTTTCGGTGCTCTGTTCCAACTGTTCACAGGATTGTAGGAAGAGAATGCATGAAGTAATAAGTGTTTTAAAAAATCGCATAGTCAAGTTTGATTAAAAAGTAGTGATCTTGGCAAGGTTTTATGTCAGTAAGATAAGTAGTTAAATATAATTTA
>JABGUO010000088.1 GCA_018646565.1 Opitutia bacterium
GATGGTCGTGCTGAGTTTCTAGGCCTGACCAAGGCAGAAAAAGTACCATGGGCTTTAACCTTATCTCCGGACGGGAAATATTTGATGGTTTCTGCCACCCTAGGCTCATCCTTAAATGCTTATCGCATTTTAGCTGGGGGCAATCTTCAAGAAGTCGATTCGCTTGCTTGGGATACAGGAATATCGGATCTAATTACCCGATAAAAAACCGAGCGATGAATCAAATCATTACCGTCTTACTTTCTACAATTTTATTACTGTTTGCAAACTTACCACTGCTAATTGCAGAAGTTAAAAACCCGGACCCAGCAAGGTTTAATCAACCTTTTAAAGAATTTTCCAAGCAGGATCAAATTAAGGTGCCAAGTCAAGACCAGCTCATTCTCTTTACTGGCAGCTCAAGTATACGCTTTTGAGATATTGATAATTACTTTCCCAAAAAAAACCTCCGCAACCGAGGGTTTGGAGGGGCCCATATCTCAGATGTTCTATATTTTTATGATCAACTGTTTCCAAAGTACAGGCCAGTGCGCATCATTTTTTACTGTGGCGAGAATGATTTCTGGTCAGGAAAACCTGTAGATCAGGTAAAGGGTAATTTCTCTGCCCTGTGGCTGAAAATTAAAGAAGATTTGCCCAAATCAGATTTGGTTTACCTATCCTGCAAGCCCTCACCCAAAAGGATTTCCAAATGGAACCTCTATCAATCCCTAAACCTAAAAATTAAGAAATTATCTCATTCTGAAGAAAGGCTACATTTTGTAGATATTTCAAAAACATTGCTCAAGTCCGACATGACTTTTCATAAAGATTTGTGGAGAGCAGATAATCTCCACTTAAATGCAGGCGGCTATACAAAATGGTCAGGGGCTGACACCCCTGTTTGAAACGAGGAAATCAACTTTAGGCAACTTCTGTGTCAGACCATTGTGCCTGACTGAATGGGCTCGCAGACAACAAAATGAGCCGCTCTACATTCAGGGTTTTACCGATTCAAAAACCACAGATGTCAGACGACGACTCTCGGGAATATTGAAGGTCAATTTTCCTTCCGTAACGACTACTAGGGAAGATTCCCCCGAAACATTGTTCTTGCGATAGCCGGTCTTTGGTTCGACATCCTCCGTAATCCATCTAACCCGTACCTCTTCCCCATCGGCAAAACCCTCGCCCACAAAATTCTGGTTCCGATTGTACCTCTCTCCCTTTTGAATAGTTGCTGGAATGGACACAGTAAGATCCTGTGGGTCCTCATCCACATCGCTCCGTGCCACCAGCACAATAAATCGCTTGGCAGTGCGGTCATAGGAACTCATTCGCATAAAGTCCTCGTCGTCTACCCCGGTGAGTATGATGTCATTGTCTTCCTCACCTGCAATGGCATGGTGAATACACTCATTCTGCCCAGCGGATAACTGAGCAAACCAGCGCCAAATATAATAATGAGTATGATTGGGATCGTCCGGTACCGCATAGGGTGCACCAAATTCGCTTCCTTCAAAGGAAGGAGAATCATTCCTTATCTGAGTTTTTTCGTCGCCGCCCCAAAGGTTTAACTTACGCGTGGCAATTGCTGGACCGCCTGTGAAGTTCGGGTTCAATTCTTCTCCCAATAAAGCTAACTGCCCATTGTAATCCAATCGCTTGGTCAGCCCCATCGTCCATGCACTATGGTTATCCGCCCATGGTAGATTGGTCAGGCTCAATCCGCGTTGGATACATTCTCCAAAGATACGCAAAGTCGACTCCACAGTATCCCCACTTCCTTCAGGACCATGCGGTGTACGTTTACCATCCCAGCAAATCCAACTTTCGGCCGCCACCAATCCCTTATCAGCATAGCCATCTTCGTTTAACCGACGACCCATATATTCCATCTGGCTCCAGACTGAGGTTACCCATGTAAGAAGACCACCCCCCCATCCGTTATTAAAATCACTAAGATTAAGGGCGAAATTATCAATCATCCCCATCAATTCTGGATATTCCAGTTGAACATCATACCACTCTTTGCAATCACGCGAGGGTGACAACCCGGCTGTGGATACAACTTTGGTATCACCTGTCTCTTCTGAATAGTCCCGAATCGCCCGTGCCGCTGGTAGGATAAACAGCTCCATCAATTCATCCCACGAACCCTCCCAATACTTTGGATGGTTCGCTTCATGAAATATACCATAGTAGTCTACATCCTCACCAAACCACTCGACCGTCGATTTAACCATGTCATAAATCGCCTGGTTATCAGGGGGCATCATATTAAAATCCGCATATTCCTCCCCACCGTTCATCCACAAAGGCACCTGCCAAATAACTAACTCTGTTTTAATTCCACGAGCTTTGCACAATCTCACCGCATGGCGAATGGCCTGAGCCTCCTTTGACGGATGGTTTGCATAATCTAAGTTTTTCTTGCTTGGAAGCGTGTGCAGGGACATGTACCAAAAACTCGCGTAGCTTCCCACTTTTCCAAGCTCCCTACCAATATCAGCCTCAGAATTTTTGGGACGATCCACATAGGGTTGCCAGCGGAAACCCACATGCATATGGTCTTTGGTGGTCTCATAAACGGGAATTCCACCATCGCGCTCGAAAAGGTCTGCTATTCCAGGACCGACCCGATCCTTTGGGTCTTCCGGAATCAATGATTCCTCAGCAAGGCAAACCAAACCCATAACGCTTGCCATAATAATAAGTCCAATATGAAGGGCCCTAAAAAACATATCTTTTCTTGTACACTTCGAATCGAATGAAGACAAGAATTAGGGTGCAGGCAAAGATACAGAATATATCGAGCACCAATCAGGTTTGCATGGTAAATAGACCCAATTAAAGTCCTGCACAGGTCGATCTAAATAAGCAACAAACGCTCTACTTCCTGTAAGAAAGAAAAAGTTTAAAGGAAATACTAAACCCTAAATCATGTAAGCGTAATCAGAGAACAAATTCATGGAAACAGTTTCTTAACTAATTGCTCAAGTTCTTTGGACCTAAAACTGGTTTGCCAAATAATTTCCCCATCCAAGTAATACCTTAATTCTGAGCATTTAAAGCACACCAACAGGTCAACTAACCTTTTTTTATTTTTAAACCTAAAAACTACACCGGGTTGGAAAAAACAATCTCTAGGTATCTCATTCTCTAAATAGGTACTTTTGCGTTTGATGATTGAAAAGAGAACTTTTTGGTCCTTTGGAGTCATTCGCTGTGGCCCAAAAACGATCGGATACCCGTAGATGGTTTCAGAATCAAAATTTTTATGATCACCAGTATAGTGGTCCGAGATTTGATAGGTCTCAAACCTAAGTTCATTGTAACTGGATGTTACAATTGCAATAAGTTCCTTTGAGCTCCCAATATTCCAAGACTCATCAGTTTCTTCGATGCATGAAGTTAAATAAATAAGTATAGTAATAGGGAGTACAAGTACCTTGATTAGTATGACTTTCATACATAACGAAATTAAAACACTACAACATGTTCAATGCCTAAATTAGGTTAAGCAGAATAATAAAAGCTCTAGAATCAATCGCTTCCACCCAGTTTCTCGCAAAGTCTACTTCTATGGCGTGGGGGGGAAAGAATATCGCACCTAGTGCCGTCCTTCATAACGACTTCCACTTGCCCTCCTATCTCCCGTGCAAGCAAAACCGCAGAACATTACCATACTCTCGACTTTCGCGTTTGCTATGCAGTACCAATTAGGTTTGCGTGGACTATGAATCCAATTAAAATTCAACTTTGGATGGTGTGGATATCATTGTTCTCTGCCACACTTTCCTATCGCTTTATTTTAGGAACTGAAAGTCCCAAGGAAGAACCCTTAGATATAACATTGGCAACCATCTCTTTTTTACTGATCCTCGGCAGTCTGGCATGCCGAATACTTGTTCTTCCAAAGGTAAAAAATCAATTCCCCATATTTATAGTTGGTTTATGCCTGGCCGAATCAGTTTCTTTTTTCGCGATTTTTCTAATGCCTTATTATCAAGATCTTTTTATGACTTTGTCTCTTGCGAGTATATTGGTCTTTCTACCTTCATTCATAAAGCTACCGGAAAACGACTAATTTACTCTACCCCGATTTAGGCTCAACGACACCAATCTCCCACAATGAGATAATATATTCAAGAGGTCTCAATGAGCTAAGTCACGGCATGACTATATACATTTCCAGAATGTGAACTATGGGACGAAGATGATCGGTATAAAGTCCTTACACTTTCTGGCCAAACACTCTTTTGCCACTTAATGCAAAAGAGTGCCCGAGGTGGGACTTGAACCCACACTCACTAGGTGAAACGGATTTTAAGTCCGCAGCGTCTACCATTCCGCCACTCGGGCATTCAAACCTTACTATTAACAATCTTCTGATGAAGAATCGATACTAAATTCTATTCCTTAACCAGACTTTCTAATTTTTGGCATCAGAGGATATTTTTTTTTGCAAAATGTAGTCCTTGCATTCGTAAATCTACTATGATTCAAAAGATGTATGAATGAAAGGATTCTATTTGTAGATGATGAAGAGTCTATTCTTCGTGGGATCAAATTGAATCTTGGTAGAACCTTTGCAGTGACAGTCGCAAATGGTCCCTATGAGGCAATCGAGATTATAAATGCACAGGGACATTTCCCCGTTGTAGTTTCGGATATGCGTATGCCCAAAATGGATGGTGCCACACTCTTGAGAACCATCAAAGAGAGTAACCCTGAAACCAAGTGTATTTTACTAACTGGTCATGCCGACTTTGAATTTGGAGGTGCTGAAGCGGTACAGTCC
>JABGUO010000089.1 GCA_018646565.1 Opitutia bacterium
CCCATCCACAATAGTACCTTCAATATAAACAAGGGCGAGCTTGGGTTCGACAATTTCCGGGGAAGGATCCTCTTCTAAAGTAGAAGAAAAACGATCCACATAATCGATAAGATCAACATGGGCATATTCCTCTGAATCTTCATCTTCCACCCCCAATTCCAATAGAGTGTCTAACATTTTCCCATGAGGGGTGATAAAATCGACCAGTCCTTTTTCCTTGCAAGATTCAGGGGAGAAAAGAAAGGTTTGATTCTGTTCCATGACTAATTCCTCTTTATCAATACCACGATGCAGAGAAATTGTGTTTAAATAATTAGTCCAGCGGAGTTCCAATAAACGAGCAATCTGCATTCGGTTCTCCTCACTGAATTGGGTCGAGATAAAGGGCTCAACTGCACCTTTGAATTCTCCGACCCGAACAACTTGGACTCCCACTCCATACCTCTCAAAAGCTTCTCCAAAGAAGACCTGTTCATTCGCTAATCCATTTAAAATTAATGTTCCACTTGGGTTCATATGTAATTCATCACAAATTGAATACACTAAATAATCCAACTGCGATGGGGCGGAGAAAAAGCCGAGAATTCGCTTCTCTGTTTTCTTGAAATCCTTAAGCCCCTGAATCAATTCGTGAATTGCCGAGTACCCACATCCATAAGCATCAGGTCTAAAGCTTCCCTTGATAAAAATTCCAGTAATTTTGGGATCGGTCTGTGCTTTTCCGATTGCATCAAGAACTTCCTTCAAGTGAAAACTGGGCGGTTTTCGCTCGTCGGTAATCGCTTCTTTAGTAATGTCCTCAAGGCTCAATTCGGACGGGCGATCTGTCAAATTCATAGAAAGATCGAGAACCAAGTAAGAACCCTTCACTGCTTCCGGTTTGTCTTTATCCAATAATGCGGAAAAAATAGCCTCAAATAAGAACAGGGAGATTAACAAAAATAGAATAGTCGACACTAAGGTGACCGCCATTCTTTTCAATACATCTTTCAAAAAATTTTTCATATAACTTTCGCAAAGAAAACACCTCTTTTTGACGAAGGTCGAAGAAAAACTTTGCCTGTATCGAAAAAAGAACACATTTATTCTTGGGTATGAACGATCAAGAACTTTCAGCGGATCGAAAAGCACTCCGCATCAATTTAGATTCTTCCAAGTATGGTACATTCGCAGAGATTGGTGCCGGACAAGAGGTAGCCCGTCACTTTTTCCAAGCGGGCGGAGCCGCAGGAACCGTGGCGAAGACCATTTCGGCCTATGACATGAAGTTTAGTGATGCAATTTACGGAGAAGCGGGTCGATATGTATCACGAAAGAGACTCGTTCAAATGATGGCTCATGAATATGAGCTTTTAGACGAACGCCTATCCGATGCGAGGGGCGGAGAAAGTACTTTTTTTGCCTTCTCCAATACTGTTTCTGCACTAAACTTTAGTAAAACAAACGAATGCCATGGCTGGATGGGGATCAGGTTTCAAATTTCTCCCTTATCACCGCATCACGATATTATCCTCCATGTCCGAATGCTGGATACTGATAACCAACTCCAACAAGAAGCAATCGGAATCCTGGGGGTTAATTTAGTATACGGTGCCATGCATCTTAATCATGACCCAGATGCATTTATTGATAGTTTAAGCGATAGTTTGGGTACCGGGCGAATAGAGGTCGATATGATTGAGTTTAATGGCCCCTCTTTCGACTTGGTTGATAATCGGGTGTTGTGCCTCAAACTCACCGAAAAAGGCCTGACTCATGCAATTATGTTCAATTCTTCCGGCCATGTGGTACAACCCTCAGAGAATCTTTACAAAAAAGCATGCTTAATTGAACGGGGAAGCTTTCGACCACTCACGAAGGTTAATTTAGATATGCTTGAAAATGCGAAGGCTCAATTCGTTTCTCGGGAAGATGTAGAAGAAAGCAGTGTGGAAGTATTTATGGAATTGACTCTTCGAAGTCTCATTAGTGAGGGGGACATCGACTATGATGACTTCATCTCTCGAATTGAAGTAATTAATTCATGCGGATATAGTGTGCTGGTATCAAATTATTTGGAATATTTCAAACTCTCTTCCTACCTGAGAAGATATGTTACAAAACCAATTGGTCTAGTATTAGGTCTCAATAATCTAGCCGATATTTTTAAAGAAGACTACTACTCCAACTTGGAAGGGGGCATCCTGGAAGCCTTTGGGAAACTGTTTAAGGACAACGTGAAGATCTATGCTTATCCGATCGAATTGAAAAACTTCGAACGCTATCGATTACAAATGGGAATTGGTGACAACGTGGAAACAGATTTGGTCGAAGAACAGGATGGACTGCTCACGATTGACAACCTTCTTGTGGCAGGTAATCTGCGAAATCTATATAAATATATTCGAGAAAACGGTTTTCTGGTTACCATTGAAAATTGTGATCGGACAAATATGAACCTTTTTTCTCGGGATATCTTTAAATTAGTTTGTAATCGGGAAGAAGGCTGGAAAGAAA
>JABGUO010000090.1 GCA_018646565.1 Opitutia bacterium
ACCTATTTATAAGTCGATAATTTCAAAGTTTATTACTATTTAGTTTCAACTCATTAACTTGCCCTTTCGAGTACGATCACGCGGTCGGGCACTTAACCTATACCTAGTTTATTTCTGATGTTTAAAGATTTATATGGAATTGCCCGTTGGGGAGATGGATTGGTGGATGTTCTTCCTAACGGAAATGTAGGACTGCAAGACCCTTTGAACGCGGACGCACAACCTGTGGACTTGGCTGAGATTATTCAAAGCCTGGAAAAAAGGGGTATTCAAACTCCGGTTTTGCTCAGGGTGTCGAATTTTTTGGAGCACCGAATTAAAGCAATTAATGAAGGTTTTCGTTTTGCGATCGAACAGGTTGGGTATGGAGGGGAGTATCGCGGGGTTTTTCCGATTAAAGTGAACCAGCAGGCACATGTGGTGGAGAGAATTTCCCGGTATGGCGAAATTTTTGATTTTGGACTGGAGGTCGGTTCGAAAGCAGAACTTTTAATTGCCCTTTCTCAATGTGATAACCCACAATCTTTGATCATTTGTAACGGGTTTAAGGATACCGAATTTATTCGACTCGCCTTACTGTCCAAGAAACTCGGTATGAACACAGTAATCGTGCTGGAGAGTGTAAGGGAACTCAAGTTAATTATAGAGGTTTCCCGTGAGCTCAATATTTCTCCGACTTTGGGAGTGCGGGTGAAACTGGTGAATGTGGTAAGTGGAAATTGGGCGGCTACGAGCGGGGACCGATCTTCGTTTGGACTGTCTGTTTCTCAGGTGGTTGAGGTGGTGGAAATATTGAGGAAGGAAGATTTGTTAGACTGTCTGGTTCTGCAACATTCCCACTTGGGCAGCCAGGTTCCCAATATGCTTGAGATTCGTAAATTTGCGCAAGAGGCAAGCAGGCTATTTGTTGAAATTGGCAAATTGGGTGCAAATTTAAAATACTTAGACCTAGGGGGTGGGTTGGGAGTTGATTACACTGGAGAAAATTCATCCAATCCAAACTCAATCAATTATTCGTTGGAGGAATACTGTTACAGCCTGGTGGAGACTGTTGCCTTTGCAATGAATGAGGCTGGTGTGCCACACCCATTTATCGTAACTGAAAGCGGACGGGCATGTGTGGCCCAATCGTCGATGCTTTTGTTTAGCGTTCTTGAGAGCACCAGTTATGAGAGCAATGTGGAAGTTGTGAGCCGTGAGGGCGATCATCCATTACTTCGTTCCCTCATTCAAATATCCGATGAGTTGAGTTCTCATACTCCGCTCGAATCTCTTAATGATGCCAATTATTATCGCGATGAATTAAGAGCGAATTTTAGAAGAGGTGGGCTGTCTCTTCCTGTTCTTGCCCGAGCTGAACAGGCACACCAAAGAATCCTGGGACAAATTCGTAAATTGATGGTTGAGCTCGATGATAGTGAATACAGTGAGGAATTAAATCTCCGTGTTCAGGGAATGGCTGATATCTATCATTGTAATTTTTCATTATTTCAGAGTTTACCCGATGTCTGGGCGATCGATCAATTGCACCCGATCATTCCCCTTACTCGATTGCATGAAAAACCAGACCGTAATGCCGTGCTTTCTGATATTACCTGTGACAGTGATGGTAGGATTGATCGTTTCGTGGTTGCGGATGGGGTGGCCGATTGTATTCCTCTTCATAGCTTGCGGGATGATGAACAGTATTATTTAGGAGCATTCTTTATTGGTGCTTATCAGGAAACCTTGGGGGATTTACATAATCTTTTTGGGGATACCAATGTGGTCACCATTCAACTGAAGGAGGGGGGAGAGTTTGAACTGCTTGATGAGGTGGAGGGAGATACCGTTTCCGAGGTGCTGAGCTATGTAGAGTATGAACCCAAGAGATTATTGGAAAAGTTTAAGGCGAAGGCGGAGAAAGCGGTCAAAGAGCATGGGGCAACCCTTGAGGAGTTGAAGGAATTGGTTGCCACCTATCGTGATAGTTTGCGCGGTTACACTTATTATGAATCGGACTGATATAAAATAAAAGATATGACAAAAGTTTTAGTTATTGGAGCAGGCGGAGTTGGTTCTGTCGCAGTTCATAAAATGGCAAGTTTACCAGAGGTTTTCTCCTCGATAACACTTGCGAGCAGGCGGATTTCGTCCTGTGATAAGATTGCCAAGTCAGTGCAGGAACGCTTTGGGGTAAAGATTGAAACCTTCGAGGTTGATGCGGATATCTTAGAGGATACGGTGAGTCTTTTAAATAAGGTAAAGCCTGATCTTTTGGTGAACCTGGCTTTGCCCTATCAAGATCTCGTGCTGATGGATGCATGCCTGAAAGTAGGTGTGCATTATTTGGATACTGCCAATTACGAACCAAGGGATCAGGCAAAGTTTGAATATCGTTGGCAGTGGGAATATCAGGACAGGTTTGAAGATGCCGGGCTGATGGCGTTGTTGGGCTCTGGGTTTGACCCCGGGGTGACCAATATCTTTACCGCATGGTTAAAGAAGCATCACTTCGACACGATAGAGACTCTAGATATCTTGGACTGTAATGGAGGGGATCATGGCCATCCCTTTGCCACGAATTTTAATCCTGAGATAAATATTCGTGAAGTGACGGCACCTGCCAGGCATTGGGAGAATGGGCACTGGGTGGAAACGCCTGCCTTGTCTCATAAGAAATCCTTCGACTTTCCAAGTGTAGGCGAGCGCAATATGTACTTAATGTACCATGAGGAATTAGAATCCCTGGTGAAACATCTACCCGAAATGAAGAGAGCCCGGTTTTGGATGACTTTTGGTGATGCGTATTTAACTCATTTAGAAGTTCTGCAAAATGTGGGACTCACTTCAATTGAACCGATCACTTACAAGGGCCAAGAAATTATACCCTTACAATTTCTTAAGGCAGTGTTGCCCGATCCAGGTGGGTTAGGGGAACGCACGAAGGGGCGGACTTGTATAGGAAATATCGTTACCGGAGAGAAAGATGGATCCCGGGTAACGAAGTATTTATTTAATGTGTGTGATCATGAAAAATGCTATCGTGAAGTGGGTAGTCAGGCAGTGAGTTACACGACTGGGGTGCCCGCGATGATTGGTGCCGCATTAATGTTGCAAGGAGTGTGGAAGGGCAAGGGTGTCTTTAATATGGAGCAGATGAATCCTGATCCTTTTATGGATATGTTAAATGTTCATGGTTTGCCCTGGGAGGTTCGCGAGTTAACCAGTCCATTAGATTTCTGATGCTTCCTACCCAAAGTGCTGGGCCGGGTGCCTTTGATCAGTTTGATTTAAATCGTGTGCCCACGCCCTGTTATGTGGTGGATGAGGAAAAAATTCGTTCCAACCTTGAGATCTTGCGTGGTATTG
>JABGUO010000091.1 GCA_018646565.1 Opitutia bacterium
AGCGCTATTCCAGCTTTGACAAAGACATCGGTGCAAAAGTGGAAGCAGGTACCGCCAGCTTTGCTGAACTCGAGGAACTTGCATTGGCCAATGGCGAGCCTACACTTTCGAGTGGTCGTCAGGAAATGCTGGAAAATTTAATTAACGAGTTTATTTAAGTTCAGGTAAAGGCCAGTCTCGAGCGAGACGGTTTTAAGTTGGAATAAGGTATTGTCCTTATGATGTCTTTTCGCAGGATCATCAAACGAGGATTTCGGCTAATATTTGATAACTAAGTAAGAAATCGAAAGAAAAGACATCTATTCGTATATGATTTATTATAGACTGATTCAATTTCTTGTTAATCTCTTATTGTGGCGGAGTGCACTGGTCCTGTTTTTGGTTTCAGGAATTCAGGTTGCTGGGGGAAAAACAGAATTCACGGCGGTTGATCGATGGTATGAGGTTTACCTAGCAGGGGGGAAGGTAGGCTATGTCTCGGATAAAATGCAAAAGGATGGAAATGTCATAAAAAGCCGGAATGAGTTTGTAATGCAGATCAAGCGTGCGGGACAGAGTGTTGAAATTACGGTGGAGCAGGAAACAAAGGAAAAAATAAGTGGGGAATTGATTGAATTTTCAACCGAGACAAAAATGGCGGGAATTCCCATGCTCAAGAAGGGGCGAGTAGAAGGGAAGGAATTGGTCGTTTATGAAAAACAGTTCATTTCAGGAAAAGAAACCAGATATCCTTTTGATCCGGAAGGAGGAATGAGTTGGGGGCTGCGCAAGCAGTTTCTGGAAAATGGATTTCAGGCAGCTGGAAAAACTTATGAACTTAAAGTCTACTCTACAGACATGGGAATGAAGAAACCGGTTAAGGCAAAGATTATTTGCTTTGGGGAAAAACCAATTGAAATAGGGGAGAAAAAGATCAAAGCCTTTGAGGTGCATATGGAATTAAAAAGTCCGTTTGGATCAGTCATTACAAAGTCATGGTTTGATGAAAATTGTATAGCCCTCAAAACCGTAGTGAACATGGGAGGTATGAATATTGCGATCATTGAGGTGCCAAAAAAGAAAGCCAAGAAGATGGAGGAAGAGCCTCACGAACTTTTGTTGAGCTCTGTCGTGCCCCTGAATGCAGTTGTACCGCAAGGTGACAAAAATACTTTTATTATGAAGGCCATAAAGGGAAAATGGTCAGCTAAACTGTTTGAAGGAACTGGCCAGAAGATTGAGAAGATCAATGGCAACTCGATACGGGTGATTGTGGATCAGAGTCAGCGAAAGGAAGCAGGTGCGGAGGAAATTGATTTGAAACCTTTTCTTTCGTCAAATGTATATCTTGATTCGGATGATCTACTGATTCAGAAACTCGCGAAGAAGGCGAAAGGGAAAGCAAAGAACACGAAAGCAATCGCAAATAAACTTACCAAATTTGTCTTCCGTTATATGTCCAACAAAAATTACGGGGTGGGGTTCGCCACTGCCAGTGAAGTTGCAAGAAAGAAAGAGGGGGATTGTACCGAACATTCCGTACTGTTGGCTGCCTTAGGGCGTGCGTTAGGCATTCCCAGTCGGGTGGTAACCGGCTTGGTTTACGCCGATGAATTTGAAGATCAAAAAGATGTGTTGGTCTATCACATGTGGACCCAATTTTATATTGATGAACAGTGGGTGAATCTTGATTCTGCCCTAGGCTTGGTCAAGTGCCCTGCGGACCGGATTACTTTTTCGGTGGATTCTCTGGAGGAGGATACAATCGCCTCGGTTCTTCCTTTAGTGGAGTTGATTAATAACCTGAAGGTCACCGTACAAACGGTTGAATAGGTTTACTTCTTCTCATTTTATCTTATCGAATAGGCAAGGGTTCCCTTGACCATTCTGTGTGAGGATTAGATTGTATTGTATGAGTAGAATTCTTTTTCTTTTTTGTCTTACATGGGCTTCTTGCTTTGGAAAAGATAGGCCGAATATTCTCTTTGCATTTGCAGATGACTGGGGTAGGCAGGCTAGTATCTATGCGAAGATTGAGGGAGCGGGAGGAATCAATGATGTCGCAAATACACCCCACTTCGACAAGCTAGCGAAAAGCGGGGTGCTTTTCACCAATGCCTCGGTCAATGCGCCGTCCTGCACGCCGTGCCGCAGTGCCATCCTTTCCGGGCGTAACTTTTGGGAGACGGGTAGGGGGGCGATTCTTCAAGGCGCTGTTTGGGATGAGAATATTCCAACATGGCCGTTGTTGCTTAAGGGTTCGGGTTACCATATCGGTTATACTTACAAGGTTTGGTCGCCTGGTAGTCCGGCTGATGCAGGCATCGGGGGAAGAGTGAATGCGTTTTTTAAGTCGGGTTCAAAATTTAACGGATTCTCGCAATATGTCTCCGGTCGTGCTTCCAAAGGAGTTGATGTAAAAGGTGCCAAAGAGGAATTGTATCGGGAAGCCAGTGGTAATTTTAACTCTTTCTTAAGGGAAAAAAATAAAGATCAGCCCTTTGCTTATTGGTTTGGTCCCACCAATGTTCATCGCAAATGGATCAAGGGCTCGGGTAAAAAGCTTTGGGATATTGATCCTGATAAACTGAAAGGTAAAATGCCTGCATTTTTACCGGATGTTCATGAGGTGAGAGAAGACTTGGCCGATTACCTCGGTGAAATTGCCGCTTTTGATGCCGGTCTTGGGATTATGATCGAGGAATTGAAAAAAGCGGGAGAGTATGAAAATACAATTATCGTGGTAAGTGGAGATCATGGCCCTCCCGGTTTTCCACATGGTAAGTGTAATCTTTATGATTTCGGCACCCGCGTGTGCCTGGCCGTTACCGGGCCGGGTGTGAGAGGTGGCCGGGTGGTGGATGATTTCGTCTGCCTTCCCGATTTGGCCCCGACTTTCCTGGAAGCGGGGAAGGTTCAAGTTCCTGAGGTAATGTCGGCGAAAAGTTTATGGAAAGTACTCAAGTCGAAAAAGGATGGCCAGGTCGACCCAAGTCGTGATGCCGTAATCACCGGTCGGGAACGTCATGTTTTTTCATCCCGCCCCGGATACCTTCCTTATCCTCAACGAGCGATTCGAACCAAGGATTTTCAATTTGTTATCAATTTTCGTCCGGACCGTTGGCCCTTGGGAGATCCCTATCTGCTCGATACTCCCAAAGAACCAGATTATTCCCTGTTGGAAAATCAAACCTTTGTAACCTTGGCGGATGAAGATGCCGGCCCGACCAAGGCTTGGATCGTCAGCAATCGAAAAGACCCCCAAGTAAAGCCAGTCTTTGATCATGCATACGGAAAGCGTCCACGTGAAGAATTATACGATATGAACAAGGACCCGGATCAAATGAAAAACCTCGCTGAGGACCCGGACTATTCTGGGACGGTAAAAAAACTTCGGGCCCGTTTAATGAAGTACTTGGGTGACCATAACGATCCTCGGTTGGTCGATAATGGAAAATTCTTTGAAACATCCCCCATGACCGACGGGTTTAAACGCCCGGTTAAATCCCAAAAATCCAAATCGAAAAAATGAATTTATTAAAGCATTCTTATTCCATTCTTTTTACTCTTTTATTCGCCGTTCGATTACTTGGGGATAGCCCGGTCGATCGATCTTTGTCTACTGCATTGGTTTCCGATGATTTCGGATTGGCGGATGGACCTTCCTGGCAGGGATGGTACCTAACGGTTCCGGACCCAAAAGCACAGGTGGTGAAGCGTTTCATTATTAAACAAAATAAATGGAGTGTACTCGCCCAAGAAAAGCGGTTCAGTGCGAGCTTCTTTAACCATGGGAAGAGCTACTTCGCGGATCATGGGGAAGGTGCAATCCGATGCCTGGATCAAAACAATAACTGGTCTTTACTCCATCAGGAAGATTTGACTAAGGATAAACGCCGGAAACCCAATGACTTGGTTGTCGATCGCTCGGGCGGGGTCTATTTTACCCTAACCGGACCGGGTGAAGTCGTTTATTTATCTTCCACTGGAAAGGCGAAAACGGTCGCTTCAGATGTGGAGACCCCCAATGGGTTGATCCTGAGCCCCGATGAGAAAACTCTTTATGTGTCCGAATACGTTCCGAAGAAAATTCTGTCTTTCAAGGTCGGAAAGAATGGAGCTTTGAACGCAAAGAAGCTCTTTGCCAAAATGGACGATGGCCAGCCCGACCTCAAGGGAGCCGATGGAATGTGTGTGGACCGGGCTGGCAATGTTTATTGTGCGGGACCCAAGGATATTTGGATTTGGGACTCGAAGGGCAAGCTGCTCGACAAAATCGTTTGTCCCGAGCGGGCGGTGAATTGCACTTTTGGCGGGACTCAATTGCGTGATCTTTATTTGACTGGATTTGGCGGGGTCTATGTTCAACGCATGAAACTATCCGGAGTTCCCCCTCAACCACCTGCTGAATGGCCCGATTCCATGCAAGATAAGCCTAGCATTCAAGTTCCAGGTAATGTGACTCAATTGCTGGATCTCACTTATGCAGAATATGGTCCTCGAAAGATGCTGGCCGATCTTTTTATTCCCAAGGGCAAGGGGCCATTCCCTGCTGCTTTGATTATTCATGGAGGAGGCTGGATAAAAGGGGATAAAATGAAGTTCCGGGCAATGGGAGTCGAAATGGCGAAGCGTGGATATGTTTCCATGGCCATTGATTACCGATTGGCTGAAGAGGCTCTTTTCCCGGCGAATATTCAGGACTGTCATGCCTCGGTCCGATATCTTAGAGCTCATGCAAATAAGTATAAAATTGATGCTGATCGAATCGGGGTGGTGGGTGGCTCAGCAGGTGCCCATTTAGCTGGTCTCCTCGCGACCACGCCGAAGGTTAAATCTTTGCATGGTGGTGGCGGGAATTCCAAATATTCATCTGTCGTTCAGGCTGCGGTGGTCATGTCCGGGCCAATGGAAATCTCGACCGGCAGTGTGGCAGAACGGTCGCTAACTGCGAAAAATCCCGTAGCCAATGCAATATTCCTGTTTGGTGGGACAGTTAAAGAGCAATCCGGTTTATATAAATTAGCGGATGCCCATCTCCATATTAATAAAGAAACGCCCCCAATTCTTTTCCAATTCGGTGGAAAAGAAGATCCTTCCAAAGTACAACCTTCGATCGAGAAACTGAAAAAGCTGGGTGTGCCTACGAAATTGCTGACTCATTACCAAGATGGTAAGCATGGATGCTGGAACCGGCACCCATGGTTTTTACCGATAATTGAAGATGTAGATTCCTGGTTTCAGGAGCACCTTTAATAAGAGATCTAGGCTTTAACGAGGTTCAATCAGCTCAATCCTCTTTAGGATGGAGTTCGTTTTAGGGTCAGTCAGACGAAGGGCTTTCCTCTGCTTCAGATCAACCAGCGTTACATTAAATGTGGAAACCTTGGACCATTCCAGTTCTACATCCTTTTC
The DNA here is from genome assembly GCA_018646565.1 of Opitutia bacterium. GTDB lineage: Bacteria > Verrucomicrobiota > Verrucomicrobiia > Opitutales > Seribacteraceae > Seribacter. The sequence goes on from JABGUO010000091.1 coordinate 5,395, forward strand.
GCTCTTAAAGTCTTTTCGGTTAATCAGAACTTGCTGAGGGCCTTTCCCGGTGACTTTTGTGTTGAAAGTGAAGGTACCGAGATTGTTTTCCCGACTGAGAAATGAACTGACTAGTCGTAGTCGAAGGGTGTGATCACGACCCTGTGGATTGATTGAGAAAGCCAGGACTTTATCGTTGGATCGATTAATCATCGGGCTTTGTAATTTATAGGTAGTAATACTCTCCCCGTTTCGGCTGGACCAGTCGGCGGTTCCATTTGAAAAGTCTTCGATCAGTCCGCTCTTTGCCAGTTTGGATAATTCTTTTAAGTTAATGTTGTCCGGTTCATGGATCGCTTCTTTTGAATTGATTGAGAAAGTTTTGGAACTACCAACTTGTAAAGTCATTTCCTGATCCAACTTGTAACGGCAATGCCCGAAAACATAGAGCGGAAGTTGGGGGTAGACAGGAATCTCCGTAGTCCAAGTATGGTTGGCTTTATTAGCTTTGGCCAGATGCCAGAAACGGGTACGGGAATTCGGATCGTAGCTGTAGTAGATTTGGACCCCAGCCAAGCGTTCGGTTACTTTCGGAGATACGGAGAAGGTGGCAATTCCTTTGTCTGTAGAGAAGTTGGATGGTGGAGTTTCCGGGATTACAATCTGTTCATCCCCCAAATATTTCTTGAACCAAAGATTAAGTACTGCCCACTCTTCCGGTCCCACACCATGGTTATAGTGAACATTGGAGGATACTCTCCATTCGTCATGGGGAAGCAAATCCATCGATCGGTAGATTCTTTCAAAGGTGGAATGAAAGTCATTGGAAGAGGTAATGAAGGCGACCGGACATTTTACATGGGGCCAATAAGCTTCCGGATCAATTACATTTTTGTACATTTCAAGATTTTGAAATTGAGGACGTTTGCTGCTTCCGACGATCCCTCCGGGGAAATCCACATATTTAAA
>JABGUO010000092.1 GCA_018646565.1 Opitutia bacterium
AGAAATGGGTACTCCGAATCTGTCACTCCCCTTATTTTGAACATGCTCGAAAATAAGGAGATTGAAATTCGTGCCAATGCGGCGAGGGTTGCCGGGAGTTCTAACTTGCTGAAGCTGGGGAGTTCTCTTCTGGAACTTTTGAAAGATCCCTCCCCTCGGGTTGCGTCTCTCGCAGCACTTTCCCTGGGCCGAATAGGCAGTAAATCCGACCCGTTATTAGTTTCGACAATTCTCCGCTCGGTTGAACAAAACAAAGGGGCTGATTTTGATCCTGTTCTTAGGCATTCTTTTATTTCCGCTCTTGATCGAATCGCGTCTCCCGAACAGCTTATCGCACTCGCTGGATCAAAATCGGAAGAACAACGATTGACCGCGGTTATTCTCCTTCGCCGAACTGCTAATGCCGGACTGATGACTTTTTTGGAGGACACTAGTACTCCCGTTCGTATCGAGGCAATACGGGCAGTTTATGATACTGTTGCGCTGGATGGTTTAGCAGGAAAAAAATTGGCAATGATCGATCCGAGTGAGTATTCATTTTATATTCAATATCGAATTGTGGCTGCAAATTTTAGATTAGGCACAGATGAATCGGCCCGAAGGCTCCTTGGGTTTTGTTCAAATCCAAAAATCGACAAGGAAATTCGTTCTTTTGCACTTCAGGCTTTAATGAGGTGGGGGATGAAATTAGATACTGATCCAGTCCTCGGTCACTATCGGCCAATGCCAGCAATTTCTTCCTCGATGAGTAACCTAAACCAGGTACTCGGTGAAGATTTAAGATCTTTTTTACTCGAGGAAACCGATCCCGAACTTCTTTCACTGGCCACAAACCTTGCCCAAAAAGCCGGCTTGTCCATTGATGCTGAAATCCTGAGGAAACAAATTGAGGATGTACAACTTGACCCTCAGGTTCGAGTCGCCAACTTACGAAGCCTGGGGGAATTAGAGAGCGATCAAGACAATAAACTTCTCAAGTATTTACTTACCGATGAAAGTGAAGAAGTACGGGCAACAGCATTTGAACTTTGCCTAAACCGAAACCTTCCCGATATGGACGAGCTATCCATGAAGGCGATTGAAAAAGACACACTATTGGTCGCACGAAAAATTTTAAACCGATATGTTTTAAAAAAACCGGAGGCAATGATTGAGCTTTGGCAAAAGAGAGAGTTAGAACTGCGTCCAGAATTGTGGCTCGACTTATATTTGTTCCTTTCGAAAAACGACCACGCAGAATCTAAAAAAGTGGCCGCCACTTACGCGGCAGGAGAACCCGCTCGAATTCATGTTCTTAGCCTTTATGGTGGAGATAGCTTGCGGGGAGACAAGGTCTTTAGGAATCAGGGTGCCTGTATGCAATGTCACCAAATTGATAAAGAGGGCGGTGTGCAGGGGCCTCCATTATCTTTGGTGGGGGATCGACTGAGTTCCGATAAATTACTTGAATCCCTGGTTAATCCCAGTGCGGAAATCACTCCGGGTTATGGACTTTCAACAGTTTCCACCAAAGACGGAATAACTTTAGTGGGTAGAATCGCAGAAGAGTCGGAAGACAATGCAACATTGATTCTTGTATCTCCCGACGGAAAAGAAACTCAACTCAAACAAGAAGATATCTCCACCATCTCTCCCCCTATTTCAGCAATGCCCCCCTTGGGCTTAACCTTAGCTCCATTAGACTTGAGGGATCTCATTTCCTTTTTGAAATCCAGAAACAAGAAGGAACTACTCGCGGCCAAACCAAGGAGATTAGATTCCGGTCACGGAAAAAAATAACTTATATAGAAGCCTTTAAACTGCCCGCTTTTTTGCGGTCTTTTTGTGGTAGTAGGTCTTTTGAAATGACCTTCTGAGGTGTGTTTAAACCCGCCTTAATTGTGTGCTTACCTGTCGAGTATACCTTTGGTTGGAAGTTCTTACCTTGCACACGCACAGTGTAGAGAATCTCCTTAGTTTTATCCTCGATTACCTGAATCACCGGATTTGGCTTAGTAAATGTAAGCTTGGGCAACCAGCCTTTTACTTTTCTGCCGTCATTTTCAGTCATTTTAAAAGTAAGCGGCCATCCGGGAAACTGGACTTTATCTCCATCGGACACTTTGGAGAAGCGGGGCCAACATTCAAAGGTGACGGAGCGGTTCTTTTTGTGGAATCGGGCGACACCAAAACCATCCGCTCTTTTTAATTCATTTTTTCGGTCTTCGGGGTTGGCATAGGCATGCATGGTAATTTTGTTGCCCAAACCGTCCTCAAAATCTCCGGTCCAGGGGAGAGGAGAATTCGGAATGGGGTGGGGACCGGGTTTTTCATCCTCCGGTTTCCACCAACGACCGTATATTGTGTTTACAATTGCCGGACTGGTAAAGGCAAAGGGACCATCGCGGTGTGAGTCAATTCCGTGTTGCACGACCACTCCCAAATGCTGATCTCCGCATAGGTGGGTGGCCAAGGCTTTCCTGAGTTCATGTAGTGCTTTGTTTCGACCTTTTTGAGGCCAGGCATTACTGTCGAGGTCGGCGAGGAGGCGGCTGTTCGGATTTCCATGAATATGAACCGCACCACAGAACGCGGTGGCTGAAAGTGCGGCTTTCATTTGGGCACCTTCCCAGTCCTGACTCCAGTCGGAGAGAAAATTGAGTTGTCGGTCTCCCAATAGGACCAAGCCTTCCAGATTAACGGCATCCCGGTTATAAGCGGGATCATTAATATGATCGGGGCGGGGTCCCATTTTCGGTATCTTGCCTGCGGGGCCGGTTTTGAATTTACGGTCTTCCAAAATTGCAAAATCGATCCCACCTACTCGTAAACGGGTAAAATAGACTTCCAACCCTCTTTTTACCTTTTTAGGATCCACTGGATCGGGCAAGTGCCAGGTTTGCTGACGTTGAACCATATTGACATAAGGGATTGGATAAAAATAACCACCACTGTTTCCCTGGGGCGAAGTGGCGACAATACCACTTTCTCCCCATAGGTTGGCTTGTCCCACATCATGGTCGTCCGGGATGGTGACAGTGGGGCGGTCTTTGATCAGATCCCTAAACTGTAGACCAAATTCGATCCAGCCAGCGGTGTGTTCAGTATGGTGATAGGTTTGATCACCGGCAAAGAAAAGCATGTCGGGATTAATCGCCTTTAGGTTTTCAATTATTTGAGGACGGGGCCCTTTGGTGCGGCTTGAGTTGCAGGATAGATTTCCGACCACAATTGTTTCTTGGTGAACTGGATCTTTCCTTATTAAACCTTCGAAAGAAGCTTTTTCACCATGCCTAACCCGGTAAGGAATATCCTTTGTCGAGTCCCAGTTTGTAATCCGAAAGTGTGCGCTCCATCCGGGATAGGTGATCTTGACTTTCGAAATTTCCTTCCACTGTTTTCCCTGCTTGGTTTCCAAACGAACTTCCCGTGATTCATCCGGCATCAGAGGATAAAGTTGTCCGGTCAATTTGAGGGTTCCACTATCCTGCGTGTAGAGGGCAAAGGCAACCACCTCATCACGGGGAACATTTAATTCAATTATTCTCTTGGGCGGTTTCCCTTTTTTAGAGAGGACCTCCGGGGGCCTTGCCCGTTTCCACCATTCTCCAGTGGACAAATGATCAAGACTGGGGAATTTCTCTCCAAATAATTCCTTTGATTCAGGTTCGGCCTTTACAAAGGACAATAAAGTGGAAAAGCAAAAAAACGATAATACGAGTAATTTCATCAAGAAAAAAGAATCTAATTAAACTTTCCTTTCAAGATTAAAACAGATGCTCCTCTGTGATTGTTTTCATGACGGCCAACTATTTTTTATACTCTATGAATTTCCTTCCCTCCATTGACGGGGAGACTGGCCGATTTTTTTTCGAAACCACCGGGCAAAGTAATTTGGATCCGTGAATCCACAATCCCAGGCAATTTTGGCAATAGACAGGTTTTCTTTTTTTAATCCTTCATACGATCTTTTCTGCCGAGCTTCATCGAGGAGGATTCCAAGATTAAGGGATGATTCGCGACGGACTTTCCGATTGAGTGAACTTAAATCTTCCCCCAAAACTTTAGCAATTTCATTCGGTGCTTTGGGAATAACCGGTAATTCATTTAATAATCTTCTCACCTTTTCAGTGACTGGATAAACCGTTCTATTAGTAATGTTTCCCTCATCGAGTACATTGAATAGCACCGAGAAAATTTGTAGTATTTTGGATGATGCTACAATACTATGAGCTTGATGGATATCCACGGATTGGATCATCTGATTAAGTATACTTTCTATCTCCGAAAGCGTCACAGGTAATAAAACTTTATTTTTTACCTGCCATTTTTTACCTCCATTTTCTTTAAAGTTAATCACCAGGGATAACGGCGGGCTTTTCATGGATTTGATAAATCCATGTGGTGTGCCAGGAGGGAAATAGAGTAAAGCACCCCGTCTTACAGCAATAGGTTCACCGCTATAAGTTTGAATTCCCTGACCTCTTAAATACAGAAGGAGTTGTGAATAAGAATGTTCATGTTCTTCAACCAAATCGCTTTTGGGGGTGTGCCGATGATGGGCGACTCTCAGGATAGAATAGCCTGGAATTGAAATTCTTAGGTTTTCCAAAAAGATGGGTTGAAATTTGTTCATCAAATAAAGACTAATAAAATGTCTGAAAAATGCTAATTATACAAGTTCTGTCCTAACGCTATGCCCGAATACCTGATAGAATGTAATTTATGATTCAAAAAGCAG
>JABGUO010000093.1 GCA_018646565.1 Opitutia bacterium
GACCCTGAGATTCCGGTTAATATTGTCGACTTAGGCTTAGTGTATGATCTCAAAATAAGTGGAGAAGAAGACAGTAGGATCGTCGAGGTAAAGATGACTTTAACCGCACAGGGATGTGGAATGGGGCCGGTAATCGCGGAAGATGCCAAAACTAGAATTGAAAGCCTCCCTCAAGTCAATGAAGTGACTGTCGATATCGTATGGGAGCCAGCCTGGAATCCTAGAATGATGTCGGAAGAAGGAAAAAAAGTGCTCGGATTAGAATAATTTTCTCGCACTAATTTTTAATATCATAGCACAGGATATATTCCTGATCGCGAAGATATAATTTTCCATCACAAATCACAGGGTGTGTCCAAATTCTTCCCTTGGGGTTTCTTTTGTTAGTTTGTGGGGAAATAGTAAACTCGCCGTGTGTTTTCCATCCTGTAGGACTTGCTTCTATCAGTATCAGTCTGCCATCTCCTTCTCCTTGGCAGTAAAGTCGGTTATCTGCATAGGCGATCGCACCTTTTCCCAGTGCTTTTTTTTCATTCCATATTAATTCACCAGTCTTGAAATCCTGGCATACCCAACCCACTCCGTCTGAATAACCGTACAGGTACTCTCCGACTTTAATTACTCCGCCATGATGGTTTTTCATTACTTTATTTTCATAAACATTGGCCGGATAGTTATCGCCTAATTTTACTAACTTACACCCCACTCCATATCCGGAGGTAACATATACATGTCCATTACTAAAAATGGGAGTTGGAATTACTGCCACCTTTCCCGGCCAAGTTGACTTCCATAAGACAGATCCATTTCCGGGGTCAATTCCCACTATATTTTTCATAACTAGTTGAACATATTGTTTTTTGCCCTGGTGCATGATTGAAATGGGGGAAGAGTACTGGGCTCCATCAGTGAAACTATTTGTCCTCCAAATAGTCCTTCCTGAATCTGCATCGAGGGCGGCAATTGTTCCGTCTTTCCCTCCGGGGGTACAAATTACTTTCTCTTGGTCGACTAATACAGATTCTGTGTAACCCCATCCGGGGACTTTTCCACCGAGGTCATCAACTAAGCTTTTTTTCCAAACTAGCTCACCGTTTTTTGCGAGAACACATAGTAAGTTTCCCCTTGCTCCCAGGGCATAAATTTTACCATTCGAAATGGTGGGACTCATCCTCGGTCCATCCCCCCATCCATTGGTAAGAAGTTCACCCACATGAACTTCCCATAATTTTTCTCCTGAAGATGAATTATAGGCAACTAGCATTTCTTTTTTATCGAACGCACCCATTGTGTAAAGTGAGCCCGCTTGCACAGTAACACCTGAGTATCCAAGACCGGCATCATTCACGGTCCACAGTTTTTTCGGGCCATCCTCGGGCCAATCTTGAAGAAGGCCCTTTTCCATTGTTACTCCTGTTCGATTTTCTCCCCGCCAGGAAGGCCAATCGACCGACCAAAGTGAATATGAAAAACAGGTAAGTACCAAGAGACTAAATAATAACGATTTCATACTATAAAGTTTTTAGCTCATTAAATGAAGGGCAACAATAAATTCGATTCCCATTGCATATTTAATAAACAAAGAAGGAGTCACCAAGATGACTCCTTCCCAGTTAAAGTTTGATGGCTTAAATCACTTTGCTTTGATTTTTCCCACTTTTTTCCAACGACCAGATTTGGCAGAATCCAATACTGCTTCGCAGATATACTGGGTTTCCAATGCGTCTCTAAAATCCGGACGAAGTGGACGTTTCTTACGGGAACCATATCCTTCCACGAAATCTGCGAATTGATTGATGAAACTATGCTCGTAGCCGATATTGAGACCAGGAACCCACCATTTATCCATGTAGGGATGCTCTCCTCCGTTATCACTTACATGAATGGAGCGCCAACCTCGTGTCTTAGGGTCTTCTTTATCATAGTCATAATACTCGAGTCTATGCAGGTCATGAAGGTCCCAAGCAAGCGATCCCTCGGCACCGTTAATTTCTAGAGTGTATAATGCTTTGTGACCGCGTGCATAACGTGTCGATTCGAAAATTGCGAGTGACCCGTTTGCAAAACGAGCAAGAAATGCACAGGCATCATCAATGGTCACTTTTTGCTTCTTCCCTGTCTCAGAATGAACGCGTTCCTTGACGAATGTTTCTGTCATTGCACTGACTTCAACAATCGGTCCATTCAACCAGATCGCAGTGTCAATGCAATGGGCAAGAAGATCACCAGTGACTCCACTGCCGGCTACCTTCGCATCTAATCTCCACAAGCCTTCTCCTCCTTGGGGAAGATCGGTATTAATGGTCCAATCTTGTAGGAAGTTCGAGCGGTAATGATAAATTTTTCCTAAACGACCTTCTTCGATCATGTTTTTCGCGAGTGAAACAGCTGGTACACGGCGGTAGTTATACCAGACCATATTGGGAACTTTTGCCTTTTCGACTTCACGAACCATTTCCTCGCCTTCCTTACAATCAAGGGCGAGAGGTTTTTCACAGAGAATTGCCTTCCCTGCTTTGGCGGCAGCGATTGCAATTTCGTGGTGTACATTATTGGGTGCTGCGATGTCAATTACATCAATATCGTCACGATCAATGAGCTTCCGCCAATCAGTTTCAACTGATTCGTAGCCCCATTGGGAGGCAAAAGCTTCGGCACGGTCTTTATTACGAGCGCAAACCGCGGCAAGTTGAGGTTCATATTTTAAATCGAAGAAATTGGGTACCTTACGAAATGCATTCGAATGGGTTCTTCCCATGAATCCGTAGCCAATTAGTCCAATACGTAATGGTTTTTTTGTAGCCATAATTTTATATATATAAGTTTTGTTAATTAAAGGGTGGGAGAAACAAAAAAACCATATCCCAAAGGATATGGCTTTTGTTGTAAAGTTAAATGAAAAGAAATTTTACAATTCAACCGGTTTATAACCGCCTCTATTTTTGAAATAGATAATTAAAACGATGTAGCAAATGAGCATAAAGAATGGAAAGACAGCAACACTCTTGAGTGAGCCTTGCTTTCCTTTTTGAATACTTTCTTCTACCTCAGTTTTCTTTTCACTAGCAAGTTTTCCCACTTTTTCATTATCTACGGCAGTGTAGTCACCCAAGAAGTATGTGCTATCTTTGGAGATTGATTGGTAGGTTTCAACAGAAGATGCTTCCTCTACAGAAACTTTTATTGAATCTTCGGTTAATTTTCCGATAACTGGACCTCCTAAGATTCCCACTGCGAGCATGCCAATACCTGCAATCGCGTTTAGAGTAAGAGCACCGCCTTTTGGACACTGCTCTGAAACTACACCAAGAGTGGTCGGCCAGAAGAAAGTTTTACCAAATCCGTAAAGGGTAGCACAGGCAAAAACCATCACCAATCCAGAGGCTGTGCTGAGAAGATATAAACCGGCGATTGCAAGAACCGCTGAAGTTGCAAGCAAACCGAGTGGTCCGAGCTTGGCCACGATTGGACCCGCGAACCAAAACCGGAGGATCATCATAATCGCAGAGGTGTAGATGAGTACCCAAAGTGGATGCTGGCCAGCTGCTTTCATTGGTTCTTCCATTAAGCCGGATATGGCTCCATCAGTTCCGAGCTCAGTGGTCGCCAATGGAATCATAATGATACACATAAAAATCAAAATAGGGCGCCCAAAAGATTTGCAATAAAGTCCATAAGCAATGGTGGCTACTGCAGTTAGCCCGTAGACCATATTGTCTTCCCATCCGAATACCATGCCTAACTGACGAAAGATTAAATAACCGGCAATTAAAGCTCCAATCGCACCAAACTCAGCGAGCATTTCTTTGTAAGTGGTACCCGATGAAACTCTTTCATTAACTGGGAATCTAGCCTTAAGAAGCATAACAAGATAAATCACAGCAGGGATGGCAATTAAGTAGATAAGGATACGCCAGTCTTCGGCTGCCTGCTCTCCAAGGAGGATTGTTAAGATCCCACCGATTACCAATCCACCTGGCCATCCAGCATGTAAAATATTGAGCCATTTTGTTTTGTCTTTACTAAACATGGTGGCAACTACCGGGTTGATAAATGCTTCCACGGTACCATTGCCTAACCCCAAAATGATTGAGCCCATGTAGAGCAAGTCGTACGCTTTCGCTTGTGCCTCCTTCAGTGTATCTCCGGATAAACCTTCCGCAGTCACAACACCATAAGCCTGGAAGGCAAGAAATGCGTAAAGGGCGTAGCAAATAAAGCTGAAAAACATGGCCGCGCGATACCCAATTTGATCGATAATTAGACTGAAAACGATAATACTAATCGCGAAGGGCCAGATACCTGCACCAAATAACTCTTGTGCTTGAACTTGATCCAAACCAAAAGTGGTTGGCCAAAAAGGTTGAGCATTTACGAGAAATGCTCTCGTTATAAATGCAAACGCAGTTGTAATAAGGGCGATAAAGCACCCCCAAAACAATTTCATATCAGGTTTTGAATCTTGATTACTCATGATTTAATTTGGGCTGTTTGGTTAGGCTGTTAGTTA
>JABGUO010000094.1 GCA_018646565.1 Opitutia bacterium
GGGAAGGTGCTTGAACTTCCGGGAATTGATGATGCCGAAGTCGAGATTGTCTGGGATCCCCCATGGACTCAGGATATGATGTCCGAGGAAGGAAAAATGGAATTGGGCTTAATTTAGAAGCCTTTTGTTTTACAATATCATATATACGTCCTAGGGTAACGATCATCTTATGACTACTAGTGAGAAGAAATACAAGATTGCACTTGGTTGTGATCATGCCGGCTTTGAATACAAGGAGGCGATCAAAGAATTCTTACAAAGTGATGGCTACGAAACTAAAGATTTTGGCACATTTTCAGATGAGTCTGTTGATTACCCTGATTTCATTCGTCCTGCTTCCGAAGCGGTTGTCGAGGGCTTGTGTGATTTCGGTATTGTCCTGGGTGGTAGTGGAAACGGAGAAGCAATAGCAGCCAATAAAGTCAAAGGTGTTCGCTGTGCACTTTGTTGGTCAGAAGATACAGCCCGTTTAGCAAAACAGCACAATGACGCAAATGTTATCTCCATTGGACAAAGGCAAATATCAAAGGAACTAGCGCTCACTATTGTTAGAACTTGGCTTGAATCCAATTTTGAAGGAGGAAGACATCTAAGAAGAATACAGATGATCGACTAGTATATTTAATTTACACAATAATTTTTAAAAATGACCGACGAAAAAGATAAGAAACGTGATTCAGTCACAGAGGCAATTCAAAGCAAATTTCTCGAACAGAGAAAGATTTTCTTATGGGGTGAAGTCAGTGATAAATCTGCACGAGACTTGACTGAAAGGCTGCTTTTCCTTGAATCAAGTGCACCGGGAAAAGAAATTACTTTCTACATCAATTCACCCGGTGGTTCTATCACTGCAGGGATGGCAATTTTTGACACGATGCAATTAATCAGTTCTCCCATTGCAGTCGTTGTAACAGGAATGGCGGCAAGTATGGGATCAATTCTGCTTTGTGGAGCAACAAAGGGCAGGCGTTTTTTATATCCTCACTCCCGAGTCCTCATTCATCAACCGCTCATTACTGGTAGGATGGTTGCTGCAGCTGTAGACATTAATATACAGGCACAGGAAATGGAAAAACTTCGAGAAGAGCTCAATGGAATCTTAGCCAAAACCTCGGGTCAACCTCTTGATAAAATACAACAGGATACCGATCGAGATTTTTATCTCAATGCAGAGGAAGCGATTGAGTATGGTTTAGCTGACAAGATTGTAGATAAAATTTAATTTTTTGGTTTTCCCATCTCAGTTAAAGGTAACTGGTTCACTAATTTCCAATCCTTCGGCATAGAGTGTGACTCTAAGCGCTCCTGAACGAATTCCTTGAGTTCATTGAGTTCAATATTAGTTGGAGTTAAGTAGGCAACTATTCGTTGTCCCCAATCTTGGTCCTCAACTCCACAGACTAAACATTCATCAACAGAGTTAAACTCTTGTATCACTTTTTCGATTAAATGGGGATTCACTTTCTCCCCCCCCGTTACAATCGTACGATCTAGACGTCCCTCAATGAACCAATTCCCTTCGGGGTCATGATATCCATAGTCAGGGGTATCTAACCATTCCTCGCCTTCCTGCCCTTCTTGATGCGCCCTCAAGCTAATACTCTTCGCTTTTACAGAGATACGATTAGTAACAGTGTTCACTGACATGAAAGCATGAGGCAGAACTTTTCCCACTCCCCCTATTCCCTTATCGAATGAATGTGAATTTAAAAGTGTGATCATGCCTGCAGTTTCAGACATACCATAGCAGGGAAAGAGAGGAATGCCTTCATTTCTTGCCCTCTGAGCCAACTTTTCTGAAAGTGCAGCTCCACCGATAAAAATACCTTTAAATTGCCGTAAATTTTTGCAGGCAATTGAACTCGTGATTAATCGGTTTAATTGGGTGGGAACTAGCGAAATCCATTGATTTTGAATAAGTTCGCCGGGAATCTCATCAAAAAGCTTTCGGTAACTTGAAAAGTAAACCTTTCCCCCAGAAGCAATCGCCCGAAATATCTGCATCATTCCACCCACGTGATTAAGCGGTAAACAACACCAAGAAGAAATTTCTTCTACTCCTAGGCTTTCAAGTAGTCCAGATACAGCAAAACCAACCGATTTTTCGCTGTGCCTTATCCATTTTGTATTCCCAGATGTACCACCTGAACGAAAAAAAAGAGAAGGAGGACCATTTTTAGCATCTAGAACTTTCGATTGATAGATACTCAAATTCGGACCCAACCAAACAGATTGACCCTTTTGTAATAGTGTAAAAATTTCTTCTGCATGTAGTTGTTGTTTATTCCCACAACTATTCTTTTCATGAACCCAAGAATTACGGTAATTTTCAAAATTGATATTTCCTGTCATAATTCCCCCCATAATTTATCAAGTACCGAAATCGGTAATTTCTCTGAAAATTGCGGGCGTTGATGGTGCTGAGGAATCTCCTTTGCGTTCAATTTGAACAAAGATCTATCTAAACCGGCAACCTGATTCGATAAAAAGGCACATCTAACAACTGCCTCATATCCAAATGGACTCTCAAATACAGTGGAAATAACTGATCTAATTGGTTGGGAACGGATAAAAGCAATCATTTTCCCCCAATGGGGAAAGAGGCAAGGTTTGATAACATAAAATCCCTGCCATCCCCTTTTTTCAAAAAAAGAAAAGTCGTTTTTCCAAACCAAGGATTCGTCTAGAGCGAGGGGTACACTTAATTCTTTTTCGATTGCCAGTAATTCTTCCATTTTTTCTCTAGGGAAAGGTTGTTCAATAAATTGAATCCTGGTTTCGTTAGCAAATGCTTCATTCCATTTCAGAAGTTCTTCAATACTCAATGATTCATTTGCATCTAATCTAATCATTGATTCTTTAGGAATTGAATTTAAGATTTGCTTCACCTCGTTAATTTCAATTTCGATTAATTTGATTCCAATCTTTTTTTTATAAGTAGTAGAAATATTCCCTACACTTTTAGAAAATGTAATAAGCTCGGCCGAGAAAACAGAAGATTTTGGCTCGACCTCAAAAGATGTATCCCAAATTTCGCTCGCCATACATGATATTGCACTTTGCATTAAAGGATTAATTTGAAAACCTAACCCCGCTTTCCAAGCTTCTACGAGAGGAAGTAGTTCTTTAATTGAACTACTAATAAAACCGGGCGTTGGACAGATTTCCCCAAAAGAAATCCGTCCCTCATTGGATTCTTCTCTTAAGACAATACTTTCCCGCTCTCCCCAATTACCATGTGCAGTGAGCAAAGGACTTGTAAATTTATGCCTGTAAATTTGGTACTGTCGATTAGGTTTCATTAATTATTCTTGAGACGATAGACTCTTTCGATCATAAACAATCTATATATGCAATGTCGGATAAACGAATTATGGACGAAGATTTTTATTTAAAGGCTGACGATTTTTTCACCAAAAGTATTCCTAGCGGTCTCACCTTTGATGACTTGTCTTTGGCAACACACTATTCTGAAGTTATCCCACGAGATGTACGGATTGAAACTAACATCTCGGACTCAATTAAATTGAGCATTCCAATTCTGTCATCCGATATGGATACAGTTACGGAATCTGATATGGCAATTGCGATGGCATTGTGTGGCGGAATTGGGCTAATTCATTATAATATGTCCACTCGCAATCAAGTAAAAGAAGTGGCTCGAGTGAAGTATCATGTGCATGGATTAATTCAAGACCCAATTACTATCACTGCAGATAAGTTAGTAGGAGATGTATTGGAACTTATTGAAGAAAAAAACTTTCAGTTTCGAACATTTCCAATAGTGGACGATCAGGAAAAATTACTTGGTCTTTTACCAGGCAGGGTTGTAAAAAAGCGCTACAAGAACAGTAAAGTTACGGATGGAATGCTTGCTCGTAACGAAGTCTACACGATTCGGGAAAATGAAGTGGGAAAAGACCCGATCACAACGGCTGACAAATTTTTCAGCAAACATATGGGTATTCATAAACTTTTAGTTGTGGATAAAGAAGATCGCTTAAGGGGACTATACACATTGAGTGATATCGAGAGAATAATGGAAGAAAACAGAGATCATTTAAAACCAGCAAGGGATTCAAAGTTTCGCCTACTGTGCGGTGCCGCTGTA
>JABGUO010000095.1 GCA_018646565.1 Opitutia bacterium
AAATCTCAACCCGAAGACGAAATGATCCCGCACCAAGGAGAGGAGAAAACGTCGATTGGCTTGCTGCAGAGGGTACATCAAAACAACTAATGCACTGGCATTCGATTGGTTGGTAATCCTTTCTTCGCTCATTCTCTCAATAGGAGTCATAGGAAAACTCACCTACTGGGAAACAGATCTGAAAGAAGACGCTAACTCGTGCGATTGTAAAACTGGAATTCGTGAACATCACTTTACCACAATGTGAGGAACTTCAGGCGAAGTAAGGTTAATCCAAGAAAGGCGGTTGGAAAAAAGCATGGACCAAGTTGAACATGATGAAGAAAGGCTCGTGATTGAAAGGTACGAGGCGTTCATCAAGATCAAGGAAGAGCCCGACCCTGGTACTCTGCCCCTCATATTCGGTTTGGTATTCATGATCCTGATTCCAATTTTTTCCTTTCAAGACGCATTCTCTGGTGATGCTACGGTGTGTTGGGGAAGTATGATTTTTGGATTTGCAATTCTTCTCGTCGGTGCACTTCTAAGTTCTGCACAATCGAGAAGGTACAAGAAAGCAATGCGGGATTTGGTCAATACCGCAGGCATTCCGAAAAAAATCGCGTATCCATTCTTCAGTATCCAAGCCGCAGATAAGAGAATAAATTCCCTCGTTGTGCAAAAATATCCCTTTTTGTCTGAATCAAAAGAATCCTCAACCAAAACAAGACCTCGAAGATTGGTTCTTTCGCAACGTGAAAAAGAGTGAGTCACAGGGTTTACCAAGAACTGGATGAGGTATGGGGTACGTTCGCACAGGAAAGCGATCTGCAAATACCATGGTAAATCCTCCATTAAGTGCATGTTCATTCTGATTCCGAGGAGTTCTTTCACATAATTTATACAAACCTTACTTGGCCAATACTTATCATGGGCACGAATAAGCACCTAGTATGAATAGCATTGTCAAATTTGGAATCCCCGTCATGATTCTGCTCATGTTTAGCGCCTTTCTCTTTGATATTGGGTCGCCTTCCACAGACTATGAAGGAGAACTGGTTTTCGAGCAACAAGCGCCCGGAACCTATGAACTGGAGATGTATAATCCATTCTTCAACTACTACAATGTCTATGCCACAGAAGGTAAATCGGTTAACGTGGAAATTCTCAACAGCAACGAATTTGGTGCATCTTACCAATCATGTGAGGAATTTGCAGAATGTGAATTGATCATTGAAAATGCTCCAATCGATGGGTTTCAATGCATTGGTCGTCTTTACGGCGGTGAGGCTGAATTCGACACGTATTCCATCCGTTTCACGGTGGATGAAAACGATGGTGCTGAAATCAAGGTTCGGGAAGTCCAGGCTGAAGAAGAATATTCTGCACTGATGCAATTGATACCAATTCTCCTCCCTCTTTCCATATTTGGATATGTGAGTCTGCTCATTCGCTCGAGGCTAGGGCAAACCTCCACTTTTCATGGAAGTGGAACAGACTTTTCATCGCTTTCAAATGAAGCCGATACCATGGACCAGAGGTTCATGAACATTCAAAATTCGGGGGAATTGGACACACGAATCAGGTGGGAGGACGGGGTACTGAAAGTGGTGGTAAGAGGAAACGGGTCCTTAGGAATGGCTTTTGGAATGCTCCTAGCGTCGCTCATTGCCCTTGCATATGTGTTCAACGGAATTACCACCACAAATTGGTCGATGACGGGGATCGCAGTTTTTGCATTCTTTATTCTTTTCATTTTCTTTTTGCTGAATCTGCGCGGAGAACAAATTCTGTATGTTCATGATGAGCATCTCGAAGTTCTCTATGAGCGATTGAACATCGCAACGCCTGAGATTCATGTCAACACACCTCGAGCAGACATAACTGAAATCAAGTATTACACGCGTTGGGTTGAGTCAACTGATTCGGATGGCGATTCGAGTTCCTACAAAGTACATGTAACTGGAATTGTATTGAAAAATCCTGATGATGAACGGTCTCTTACTCAGTCGAAGTATGCAATACCTTTGGTTGAGATTCAATCGGGCACTCAAACGGAAGCAGAAAATATGGCTGATTCACTCAACTACTTGCTGCAAATCAAAGATAAATCCGAAGAAGAGTCCGAACCAAAAGAAACCTTTTGGGCAGAAGTTCATAAGGATGCAGACTCGACAATTGCACAGCAAAAAGTATCCTCTTCAGAGTCAAGCGTTTCCATCGGATCACCAATGCCGATTTCGGAAGAAGACCCGCAGGGTTCATCACAGAATGCACCTGATGGTTTCATCCCTCATGAGCCTCGCGAAGTTGTAAGTTCGGTTATCGCTCAAACCTGTATAGCAATTTTCGTCGGAGGTTTTCTCTTCGGAAGTATTGGATTTGGAACGTACGACAGAGACATATATTGGGGTCTGAATGTAATCATACCTGCAAATTCAACCTCCTGGGCAGCATGCATGGCAATCTTAAGCATCCTTTACCTCTTTGCGGTGTATGCTGCTTTCACCAAAAAAGCATACATCGCTCATTTAGGTTTGGAAAACACCGTAGTCGTAAGAACCAGTTGGTTTAACAAACCTCAAAAGGAAAAGATGAGAATTAACCTCTCGTCCACGTCCTTTATTACAGAATACAATTATCATTCCTACGACGAAGAATCGGGTCAATCGAACACCTCGACGAATTACGAAATACGCACCCCGGGTCAGCAGTCTCTCAGATTACCAGACGGCTTTTCAGGCCAAAAAGTGTTTGAAGTAACTGGTCTGACTCTTAAGGTAAGTGAAGATAGTTACTCAGCGGACCTCGATTGATTTTTTTCTGGCATGCCAAACGGTTTCACGGGTCTCACGATGCTGGAAGTACATATCCCGACTCCTGAATATCTTCTTGCAGAACTTGATGACATAGTTGAGGCGCAGATTCAGAAGTTACCGTCCATTGAACCTGAAGACCACGAGCAAACCAAAATGGTTGAACAAGCAATGCACATAATGACATCAAAGGAATGCTCGTACTGAGATATGATCTGCAAATACCATGGAATAGGTAGATTTCAATCAGCTCTACCATAACAAATGAGTTTCAATGTTCGATTTATTTATTATAAAGAGTTGAATTCTTTCACAATTTATGAATCACAAAACTCCTTTTGGCCCGCTTAATCCACCAGAAAAGATTGAACAAAAAAGAATCGATGCAGTACTGCGAGCGCTGCGTTGGTGTGAAACCATTCTCTCAAGCACTCTATGGACGCCCATAATAGTCGGAAACAGTATTTCACTTCAACGAACAATCAATGAACAAACGATTGAACTATTCCCACTTGAGGCAGCCTATGTCGATCTTGGGATGAAATCACGATTCGCAACAGACCATCTTCCAATTCACCTCAACAATTCGAATGCCTGTGTTCGCTCGACGCATGCGCGTCCACGTCCTTTGCATACGGATATGATCGCCAGCATGATGTTACTTCTGGGTCGTACTGAGTTCAATCCTGCAGCAGTTCCAAGAACACTCCACTCCATACTCACCGCAGAACAACTAACTTCACTGCCTCCTCCCCCCCCAGCTCGCCAACCCTATATTCCTGGCCGGCCCTCAACATCCGGTCGAGAATTTCTACCCGAATCAAGAATCTTAGGGCTAATACGTCAAAACCCTAACACGAACTTTACCATTCAATTTGAAAAGCGCGATGGAACACTTCGCAATATGACCGCAAGAATAGGCGTTTGGAACGAGGCGAATGGAGATGAAAACAACACTCATGCTGCGGAGGAAACCATGTCATACAACCCCGCAGATTACAATCTAAAAGCCGTCTTTGATTTGGAAAATGGGCAATACCGAATCATTGCAACAGACCGCGTCACCATGATTGCCATCCGTGAAAGCACCTACCGCACAACATCGCACGTTGAGTAAAGAGTCATCGAGTCCTCGTACTGGGATACGAACTGCAAATACCATGGTATTGGACCTAAGGTGTTGAACAAGATGTATCTGATGCCTAGCAATGAATAATAGCATCCGTGACTGAGACAGGGACATGAAGGACACAGAGACAGTGGAACTGGGAACTCCAACGATTTGGTTGAGAGTTTTGGGTGCCATCATTCTGGTTACAGGATTCTGGATGTTGCTAAACCCTGATCCATTGTTGGAGATAGTCTTCGATAGTTTTGGAGGGCAATCCATCGGCCCATTGATCATTCTCGTTCTACCCCCCATTTTGGCGCTCCCAATCTTACCGATTTATTTTGGCACTCATTACCTATTTTTTCCTAAAAAAAGATTCTTTTTCCAAAAAAAACGCTAGATTAAAATCATGTCCCGTAAGAGGAAACCCGTACCGGGAAACGATCTGCATTTACCATGGTAATATCTATCAGTTCAATTAAAATTAGAAATTAAGTTACAATGAAAACGGCCAAATCATTATTTTGTATTTGTATTTGGTAAGTTCATGGTAGAGATTCTTTGCCCGCATTGCGAAGGCGAAATAGAGGTCAATGATGATGCGTTAGGCGTATTTGAATGTCCACTATGTAACGGTGAATTCGAATGGAATGT
>JABGUO010000096.1 GCA_018646565.1 Opitutia bacterium
AGCAGTGTGTGAAATTAGTGACTAAATTATACGCTTTCTTTTGGGACAAAGATTGTTCTCAAGTGGAAGTCAATCCATTAGTCACCACTCCCGATGGTGATGTGCTTGCCTTGGATGCAAAAGTTAACTTTGATGCCAACGCACTTTTTCGTCATCCCGATGTGGTTGAACTCCGTGATGAAAGTGAAGAGGATTCCAAGGAAGTGGAGGCATCCAAATTCGATTTAAATTATATCGCCCTCGATGGAAATGTAGCCTGCATGGTAAACGGTGCAGGTCTGGCCATGGCCACAATGGATATTATCAAGCACTATGGTGGATCGCCTGCAAATTTTCTTGATGTGGGAGGAGGAGCAACGGAAGAACAGGTTGAAAATGCATTCCGCATTTTGGTTTCAGATGACACGGTGAAGGCTATTCTTGTGAATATCTTTGGTGGAATTATGAAATGTGATGTGATTGCCACCGGAATTGTGAACGCGGCTCGCAAGCTTGACATGAAAGTACCTTTAGTGGTCCGTTTAGAAGGAACCAATGTGGAACAGGGTAAGAAGATACTCGCGGAGAGTGGATTGGCCCTCGAGCCCGCGGATTCACTTTCCCAGGCAGCCGAGAAAATTGTTCAAATGGCGGCGGAAGCCAATTAATCCAGACACCTTTAACAGAAAAATTTATAATGAGCGTTTTAGTAAACAAAGATACCCGACTCGTGGTGCAAGGAATCACCGGAAGTGCGGGAAGTTTTCACACCATTCAATGTATGGAATACGGCACCAATGTGGTTGCCGGTGTTACGCCAGGCAAGGGCGGGCAAAAATTTCAAGATTCTGTACCGGTGTTTGATACGGTAAAGGATGCAGTGGAGAAAGAAGGAGCCAATGTGGCTGCGATTTATGTCCCCCCTCCCTTTGCCGCAGATTCAATTTTGGAAGCAATTGACGCGGAGATTCCCTTAGTGATTGCAATAACCGAAGGCATACCAGTGCGAGATATGTCAGAAGTAAAAGCCCGTCTTGCTACTTCTAATACACGGTTAATCGGGCCGAACTGTCCGGGTATTATTACTCCAGGTGAGTGTAAGATTGGTATCATGCCAGGTTACATCCATAAGCCAGGAAAAGTGGGGATTGTTTCCCGTTCGGGTACCTTGACTTACGAAGCGGTTTGGCAAATTACTCAGGCTGGTCATGGCCAATCCACCTGTATTGGAATCGGTGGAGATCCGATCAACGGAACTAGTCACCTGGATGCGGTTAAGCTTTTTCACGAGGATCCCGATACCGATGCCATTATCTTAATTGGCGAAATTGGTGGTACCGCAGAAGAAGAAGCTGCTGCTTTTATTAAGGAGCATGTTGATAAGCCATGTGCCGCCTTTATTGCGGGAAGAACTGCACCTCCGGGGCGTAGGATGGGTCATGCCGGTGCCATTGTTTCAGGTGGAAAAGGTACAGCCGAAGCAAAAGTCGAAGCGATGCTCGATGCTGGAATCTCGGTCGCCGAGACTCCTTCTCATATCGCCGAAGCCCTCTTCAAAATTTATAATCCTTAATGTAGGATTATATCTTAAAGTGGATTAAGTATTTCTCCCCGAGCCCGGCTTGGGGAAGGGATTCGTCCAAGTTCCATACCTTGGCGGGATGGAGTCCTGAGCTTTTTAATTCCTCTGTATAGTCGCCTCCTTTTAGATAAAGGATTCCATTGGAGGGAGCGTTTCTAGCCCCTTTTCGAATTTTATTACTCACCCAACCGAAGAATGTGGGTAGTGCGGTAACTGCACGTCCGATGATAAAGTCATAGGTTTTCTTTTTGGGTAATTCCTCGACTCGACCCCGGCGAATTTCCACATTTTTTAAATCGAGACGTTTTACCATGTCTTCCACTACCATAACCTTCTTCCCGATTGAATCAAGTAGCGTGAACCGTGCCTGAGGATAGCATATTGCAAGTGGAATTCCCGGTAGTCCACCTCCCGTCCCCACATCTAAGATTTGGGCTTTGGGCATCAGGCGTAAGATATTGGTAATAGTTAGGCAATGGGCAAGATGCTTGGTTTCCAATCGGTCCATATCTTTGCGGGAGACCAAATTAATTTTTTCATTCCATTCCCTTAGTAATGCAGTGTACTCTTTAAGTTGTTGCCAAATTTCAGGAGATAATTCCGGAAACCATTGTTCGAGTAAGTTCCATGAATTTTCTGATTCGCTCATTGTAAAAGGATAAGAACGATTATTTTACATCCAAAGGCTGAAAGCCTTTCACGAGATCATCCATTGCCTTGGCTTGTTTTAGAAAAGCTTCCAGCTGATCCAAGGGCAGGGCGCAGGGCCCGTCACACTTTGCCTCTGCCGGATTGGGGTGAGATTCGAGAAAAAGGCCCCCAATTCCCTGGCTCATTCCGGCGAGCATAAGTTCAGATACAGCCTGTCTTCGACCGCCTGCGGAATCACTTCTTCCCCCTGGTATTTGGAGTGAATGAGTCACATCAAAAACAACCGGGCATCCTGTTGTTTTCATAATTCCGAAGTTGAGCGGGTCAACGACTAGATTGTTGTATCCAAACGAGGAACCTCGTTCACAAAGAAGGATATCTTCATTTCCGGCTTCTTTAAATTTGTTGATTATATGCCCCATTTCATGGGCGGCTAGAAATTGAGCTTTTTTTACATTGATTGGTTTGCCGGTTTCAGCCAATGCCACCACGAGGTCAGTTTGTCGGCACAGAAAGGCGGGGAGTTGGAGAATATCAATGACTTCGGCACCTGGCTTTGCCTGAGCGGGTTCGTGAATATCCGAAATAATGGGAACTTGATGTACCTCTTTAATTTCGGCCAGTATTTCGAGTCCTTTCTTAAGTCCAGGTCCACGAAATGAATTAGTTGATGATCGATTTGCTTTATCAAAGGATGCTTTGAATATATAAGGAATCCCCAGTTTACTAGTAATTTCTTTGTAGGTGGATGCTACTTCCAAGGCAAGTTCGCGAGATTCCAGTACATTCATGCCTCCTAACAGAGTAAATGGCCGAAGGTTTGAAACTGTTAGGTTTCCAACCTGGATTTCCTTTTGATTATTCATGCAAATGTAATACTGGGTGGATTTCCATGCTCGGCGGAAACGACAATTCCAATACCACCACGGGCATTGAAATCGACTTCGACCCTGCACCATCTTGGTTGGAGCGCGTCGACGAGGTCATCCAGTAATCGATTGGCAAAATGTTCGTGAAAAGTACCCTCATCACGAAATGTCCAGAGATAAAGCTTGAGGGATTTTGATTCTACAATTTTTTGATCTGGTACATAGCGGATAAATAT
>JABGUO010000097.1 GCA_018646565.1 Opitutia bacterium
GAATGGTCAGAAATTACCAAGTCTTCCAAACACATTATTTGCCAATGGGAAAAAATGTGGAATTTTAAAGAGTCTCATTGTACAGGAGGGAGAAAAATCAATCGGCATGGCATTAATTCATGAGAATGGAATCGATTCATTGGAAGGTGAAGGCTTAACATTAGAGGGAATCAGTGAAGGAAGAATTCAACCGCTATGAATCAAGAAGACGAGACCCAACAGATCGCCCAAATATTTGTGAATTTAGGGGCGGAACAAACCATGGCCAGACAAATGGCCCGTCAACTGATCAAGCGAGCTGAACAACGATCCCACGAAGAGGACATTTCCAAAACGGAGGCGTTAAAAGAGTTACTGGAGGTTGCAGTTTATGGTGCCCAAGGAATGCTAAAACCGAGTGATGAAGCCAATTTTGACAAAGAAAAGGGCTAAAACACAGAAAAAATAAGGTTTTTTGTAAAAAAAGTTTGACCATATGCTCGAAAACACAGAGCAATAAACTTGTATAACACATCTAACAATACTTCCAACAAAAGGAAAATAAATGAATAAAGGACAATTAATCGAAGCCATACAAAAAAAGTTAGGCAAGGACACAACTAAAGCAGCTGCTGATACTGCACTAAATACAGTGATTGACTGCATCACAGCTGGTGTGAAAAAAGACAAAGAAAAAGGTGTTCAAATAATCGGTTTTGGAACTTTTTCAATTGTGAAGCGTGCTGCTCGTGCAGGTATCAATCCACAAACTGGTGAAAAGATCAAGATCAAGGCATCCAAGTCTGTTAAGTTCAAGCCAGGCGCAAAGCTCAAAGCAGCTATCTAATTGCTTTACCAATATACCCCTTTTAAAACTCACGGGAAACCGTGAGTTTTTTTTGGGTAATTAGCTAAACAAAAAATGAAAAACCTTACAATCGACGACGCACAAAGATTAATGACGGAATCAATGAATGATGCAGTTGCAGCATTCGCTCCGGGCCGAATTGAATTTTTGGGAAATCATTTAGATTATAATGGTGGGGTGGTTTTAGGAACGGCAATCAATGCAGGAATTTATGCAATTGCTCAACCCACAAAAGATTCCTCCTTTCATTTGTTTAGCGAGAGTTTTAAGGGAAGCCAAATATCCGGCTCAATCAATCAACTTGAAAAACAATCCGGGAAAGAAAGTTGGGGTAATTATTGTCTCGGTGTAGTCCAAGTTCTTCAGGATATGGGCTTCGCACCCAAGCATGGATTTTCTTTAATCCTTAGTACAGACCTGCCCATGTCGGCAGGATTAAGCTCAAGTGCCGCGGTGGAACTCGCTACCGCACAGTGCCTTCTTCAATTGGCCAATAAGCAGGTCACAAAAAAAGAGCTCGTCGCAATTGGAAGGCGGGCAGAAAATGAATGGGTGGGATTACCTTGTGGTATGTTAGATCAGGGAACCTCTGCATTCGGAGAGTTAGATCAGTTGGTACGAATTGATTGTTCCAATGAAAACTTCTCCACACTCTCCCTTCCAAAGGATACCAGTTTTTGGATCTTTGACAGCGGAATTAAACATGACTTGGTTGATTCGCTTTATGGCACCAGAAATCAGGAGTGTATGGATGCACTTTCAATTCTTCAAAAACATGATCCGAGCCTGAGTTGCTTGGCACATTGTGGCACTACATTGCTCGAACAGACTGAAATGGCCGAAAATTTAAAAAAACGGGCACGCCATGTGGTTGCCGAACAGGAACGAGTGAATCAATTTTCTCAGGGTCTACAAAATGGAAATAGTATCGATCAACTCGGAAAATTGTTAACTGCATCGCACCACAGTTCAGCCAATCTTTTTGAAAACAGCCTTCCCGAACTTGATTCCCTCGTCCATTTACTCTGCAAGGAAGAAGAGGTGCATGGTGCAAGGCTAACGGGTGGTGGTTTTGGGGGAGCGGTATTAGCATGGACAACCAATCGCTTTTCCAAAAAACAGGCGGATTCAATCGCTCAAATGTATGAAATGGAATGGAACACAAAACCGCACTTTCATTCGTTCTTACCCTCCCATGGAGCCTCCCTCCTCGATCCCTTAGATCACAGATTTAAGCGCTAAACAAAAAACTTTGAAACGCGGCAAGAAAGCCCGGTCTGTCCTCCACATGAACATCATGCCCCGCATGGGGAAGAACTTCAAATTGGGAATTGGGAAAGTACTGCCTGGCTTCTGGAATGTGCTCGGAGCGTAAATAGCCAGACTTCCCACCTCGAATAAATAATGTGGGTCGATCATATCGATCCTCTACGACGAGGGGATTCGAGGAGAGTTCCGTAATCGAGTTTCGTAATACTTGAATATTTGCTTTCCATCTAAACCCCTCCCCTTCCTGAACAAGATTGGTCAGTAAAAACTGACGAAAACCCCAATGCGAAACGGATGAAGATAAAAGGTCGTCTGCTTCTTTTCTTGAAGAGAGAGAGGATAAATCAAGGCTAAGTAAAGAATCGAGCGTCGGTATATGGTGCTCGGGC
Organism: Opitutia bacterium; assembly: GCA_018646565.1. GTDB lineage: Bacteria > Verrucomicrobiota > Verrucomicrobiia > Opitutales > Seribacteraceae > Seribacter. Next base: position 2,506 of record JABGUO010000097.1, read on the forward strand.
GGGTAAGATCGGGGGGCAATATCTGCGACGATTAATTTCGTAACAAGCGTGGAATGGCCACATGCAAAATGCATGGCCACCTTTCCCCCCAAGCTATGACCGCAAAGAATTACTTCAGAAAAATGATGGTGTTCAATATAATAGAGCAAATCATCTGACATCGCCCGAATAGAGGCATCCTCATCATGAAAGGAATTTCCATGATTTCTAAGATCTAAGCAATGCAACGCTGAACCATTGGTAAGTTCCTTTGCCACAGAACGCCAATTCCTAGATGATCCGAGTAGTCCATGCATCAGAATTATGGGCACGCCACCTTCTCCCAACACTTCTGAATTCAGTAATCTCACCGACTTTTAAAATAACTCCAACTGGGAAGGTTCGGACTTTACATTTTTTTCTTTTTTACTGGATGAAAGCGGTTCAGCTGAAGAGGACTGAGGATCCTGTGGGTCTTCCACCAGTTGAATATCCGCTGGAGGAGAGTCGGAAGTGGGTAACGGGGCAGAATCCCCTTGTTCCAATGTGGAAAGAATTTGTTTTGCCCGATTCACCACACCATCCGGTAAACCGGCAAGCCGGGCAACTTGAATCCCAAATGATCGACCCGATGCACCCGGCGTAACCTGACGTACAAAGATAATTTCGTCATTCCATTCCTTGACCGCGACTGAGAAGTTCCGGAGGCGAGGGAGAGAATGAGCCAAACGAGTCAGTTCATGGTAGTGAGTGGCAAAGAGTGTCTTCGGGCCATCACTGCCCTGCCCATGGAGGTGCTCCACCACTGCCCAGGCAATACTCAGCCCGTCATAGGTACTGGTACCCCGACCGATCTCATCCAAAATAATTAAACTCGAAGAGGTACAGTTATTAAGAATATTGGCAGTCTCATTCATCTCCACCATAAATGTGGAATTTCCTCGGGCCAGTTCATCCCCAGCACCCACCCGCGAAAAAATTCGATCGACCAAGCCAAGACGGCAACTCGTGGCAGGAACGGAGCAGCCCACTTGTGCCATCAGGGTAATCAAGGCAACCTGGCGAATATAAGTTGATTTACCCGCCATATTGGGACCGGTAATCAAAGCAATTTGTTCCTGCCCGGAAGAGAGCAGACAATCATTGGGCACAAAGGCATGGGTTCCTGCCAATCCCAGGCTTTCCTGCTTGAGGACCAACTCTACCACTGGATGTCTGCCCTGTACAATTTCAAGTTCCTGGGAACACTCCACAAATTCAGGCATACAATAATCCCGATCCCGCATGATTGCTCCCCAGGAGGAAAACAAATCAATCTCGGCAAGTACATGAGCGGTTTGGGTAAGTGCATCTGCCTGTTGCAACGCCAGTTCAACCACACTTAGAAAAAGTTCCTGTTCCTTTGCCACAGCCCGCTCCTCGGCATTGACAATTTCCTTCTCCTTTTGTCGCAATTCTTCCGTATAGTATCGTTCCGCATTGGTCATGGTTTGCTTACGCACATAATGCGGAGGGACGAGATGAAGGTTTGCCTTTGTTACTTCAATAAAATATCCAAATGCACCGTTATATTTGACCTTTAAATTATTAATTCCTGTTTTCTCTCGCTCGGAAGCTTCCAGTTCGAGAATCCAGCGCTTCCCGCCACTGCCGAGTTCTCGTAAATGATCAAACTCACTGTCATATCCTACCCGAATGACCCGACCGCCCTCGCCTTTTACATCCACTTTAATATCCGCAGGCAGTTCCTCTTCTAAGGCACGATCTAACACGGCGCATAATTCCTCAAAGGTTTGAACCCGTTGTGCGATTTCAAAAATGGCCGGAAAGCGTTCCCCCAATGCCAGCAAACAACGGGAAACTCCGGGTAATCCCCGAATCGTCGAGCGTAATCCACCGAGTTCCCGTGGCCGAACCAATCGATTACGTAGACGACCTAGAATTCGCTCCAAATCACTTCCCGACTTGAGGATTGAAGAAACCTCCTCCACTGCCGACGGAGCCTGTGCAAATTCTCCCACACAGGATTGACGACGATAAATCTCAACCAAGTCGCGCTCTGGACTCGCGAGATAGTTCTCCAAAAGTCGCGATCCTGCAGAAGTAACGGTTTGATCCATTGCGTCCAAGAGCGATCCCTTACGGGTTTGTGCCGCTGTTTTAAAAACTTCTAAATTCCTTTGGGTTGCAGGATCCAGTAGGAGAGACTCCCCTGTCCTGTATTCTTCAATTTTTCGTAAATTCCCGGGTTTCCCCTTCAATACATCCTGGGCATAGATCAAAAGAGCACCGGCAACTCCTAGGGCTAAATGGTCTAATCCAATCCCAAATCCTTCCAAGTTCATCACCCCCAGGCTTTCCATTACCTCTCTCGCACCCGAACGATGTTCAAAATCAAAATCGGGTCTTTCCGTTCGGGTAACACCGGTAAATAATCGATCTAGTTCCTGTATCAGTAACCCACCATCGTCTAAGTTCTGTACTCTTTTTTTCATTCCCTCCGGGACCAAAATCTCGCGCGGTGCCAATGCACTTAGAATGGAGAGGAAGTCATGTGGCCGATCGCTTTGAGCAAGAACGAATTTCCCGGTTGATAAATCAAGCCAGGAAGCACGGGCACCCTGCTTGTCAAAATCAACCGCAAGAAGAAAGTGGTTATGGCCCGCATCTAACTGCTGATCTTCAAGCACTGTTCCCGGGGTGAGGATTCGGGTAATTCCCCGCTTCACCAATTTACCAGTTTGAGGTGTTTCCAACTGCTCACAAATGGCAACCTTATGGCCTCCCTTCAGCAGCTTAGTCAGATAGCCATCTGCTGAATGATAGGGAAAACCGGCCATCGGCATATCATGTCGCTTTGTAAGGGTGATACCCAATAAAGCGGCTCCTCGCTCGGCGTCCTGCTCAAACATTTCATAAAAGTCACCCAGGCGAAAAAATAGCAGAGTATCCTCCTCCAGGCTCTCTCGAGCCTCGCGGTACTGCTTCATCATCGGGGTATCTTCGGCTTTTTTGCTCATGTGAAAAAAGATAAGCAAGCCCTAGATTGGACAATGGTCAAGGCAATGA
>JABGUO010000001.1 GCA_018646565.1 Opitutia bacterium
AAGTCTCCGACCTTGTTCGGGAATCTCCTCATACCTTTGTGGATTACTCCCAAAAAACCATGCTTCACTGGCTCGACCAGTCCGGGCAATTAATCTGGGCCAGCGAAAGGAGTGGATGGAATCATCTCTACCGGATCAATGCTACCACCGGGGAGGTAATCAATCCAATCACCAAGGGAAAATGGCTCGTTCGCAAAATCGAGTATGTGGAGGAAGAGAATGAAGTTGTTTGGTTTACCGCCATGGGAATTCACCCGGATCAGGACCCCTACCATCTCCATCTGGCCAAAGTGAACTTCGACGGATCAAACCTGACCATTCTGACCCAGGCAGACGGAACACACCGTTGGGAATTCAGCCCCGAACGCTCCCTATTTGTGGACCGTTGGTCCAGGGTCGACCATCCGGAAGTTGCCGAATTAAGATCCGCCCAAGATGGCTCACTCATCAAGGAAATCGCCCGGCAGGATATTTCAGATCTTATAAAAGAAGGTTATTCCATGCCCATTCGCTTTTCCGCCCCCGGACGGGATGGAAAGACTATGATTCACGGATTTCTCATCCAACCGACAGAATTCAATCCCAACCAAATCTATCCCGTGATCGAAAACATCTATGCCGGTCCGCATGGCTTTCATGTCCCTAAAAAATTTGGTCTCCAGATATCCCAGAGACGATTGGCTGAACTCGGATTTGTCATCGCCAAAATTGATGGAATGGGCACGAATTGGAGATCCAAGAAATTTCATGATCATTGTTGGCAAAATTTGGCCGATGCCGGCTTTCCCGATCGTATTGCCTGGCTCAAAGCAGCCGCTCAAAAATATTCATGGCTCGACCTATCCCGAGTCGGAATTTATGGCGGAAGTGCCGGTGGACAAAATGCGCTATCTGCCCTGCTCCACCATGGAGAATTTTACAAAGCCGCCGTCAGCGACTGTGGATGCCATGATAACCGGATGGATAAAATTTGGTGGAACGAGGCATGGATGGGAAAAATGGGCCCCCATTACGAACAAAGCTCCAATGTATTCCATGCCCATAAATTGCAGGGTGATCTTATGCTCACTGTGGGAGAACTGGATAAAAATGTCGACCCCGCATCGACAATTCAAGTAGTCGATGCCCTCGTACGGGCGGGAAAGGATTTTGAATTCTTTATGATTCCCGGAGCCGGGCATGGGATTGGGGAAGGAAAATACTTATTCCGTAAACGAATCGACTTTTTTATACGCTCTCTCCTTGGGGTTGTGCGTTAAGGGAAAGATCTTTCATTTTTTGTCCAATTGATCAAAACGCCCCTTCTCATTGCGAGGAGGGAAATAAGTGAGCAACGCGGCAATCCGCTTCATGCAATCGACGCGTACGGACAGTGCGGTACGATTACTGAAACAAAGTAGATCGTCAAAGGCTGGGCCTTTGCGATGACAAGGTGGGAGAAATGGAGGGTATTATCAACCCTACGAAACTTTCGATTTTTTAAATAGAATCCCAAAGCCAGATTTCAGAGATGTGAATATTTTTTACACTTCGATGAAAAAGATTCATGGAAATTTTGTACTTTTTTTGAGTTTTAAAATTCTTGGCACGACTTATGCAAACTCGGTATCGAATAATACATCACTTGAGTATAAATAACTGAATAGTAACAACTAACAAAAAATGAATACAAAACACGCATCACTCACCAGCATAGGAACCGCCCCATGGAAGTTTTTACTTCTGGCGGCCGCTTTGCTTTTTTCTTACGCCCTGCCCGTTCACGCAGATAACCACGAGGAAGCACCCGCTGCCACGGAAGTCGAAGAGGAGTCCGGCCCAGTCGACGACTACAATGAGCTACTCGAAGCACAGGGGGAATACGCTCCGGCTTATGATTTCTTTACCACATCCATGCTCTGGACAGTAATCGCAGCGGCCTTGGTCTTTTTAATGCACCTTGGGTTTGCCACACTCGAGTCCGGTCTTTGCCAGAGGAAGAATGTGGTTAATGTTCTCTTTAAAAATGTGTTTATCATTTCTATCGGTGTGGTTACCTATGCCTTTTTTGGATTTAATACTCATTACCCGGGTGAATTCAACGGATGGTTTAGTTGGGGAGGTATGATCGGGGACTTGAATGCGGATGGTGGCAACACTTGGGGATACGGCGGACTGGGCTTGGCCATGACTGGATTTGGCGATTTTATATTCCAGGCCATGTTTGCTGCAACGGGTGCAACTATTGTTTCAGGTGCGGTTGCTGAACGGGTGAAACTCGGTTCGTTCATGATCTTTGCTGTACTCTTTGTGGGTGTTGCCTACCCCATTGCTGGATCATGGCATTGGGGCGGAGGAGTTTTAGCCGACATGGGATTCAAAGATTTTGCGGGTTCCACAGTAGTTCATGCATTTGGCGGATTTGGTGCCTTAGCTTGCGTAATGGTATTGGGACCAAGAAAAGGAAAGTATACCGAAAACGGTATCAAGCCAATTCCAGCCCATAGTTTCCCCCTTGCCGCGATTGGAGTATTCTTACTCATGTTTGGATGGTACGGATTTAATGGCGGGTCAGTACTGTCAGCAGAGCCGGGTGCATTGGGTCTAGTATTTACCACCACCACACTCGGTGCTTGTGCCGGTGCATTAGGGGCGATCACAGTCTCTTGGTTTATGCTAAAGAAGCCCGACCTTTCCATGGCATTGAATGGATTACTCGCCGGTTTGGTCGGAATAACTGCAAACGCAGACGTTATTTCAGTAAACGGTGCCTTGATCATTGGATTAATTGCCGGTGGTTTAGTTGTGGTATCCATTATCTTTCTCGACAAATCCAAAATTGATGACCCAGTCGGCGCTATTTCCGTACACGGTGTATGCGGAGTCTGGGGTACAATCGCAGTGGCCATTTTTGGTACAGGTGATTTCTCGATGGCGACCCAAATTAAGGGAACCCTGTTGGTGAGTGTCTTTGCGTTCGTCTTCGCTTATATCGTATTTTCTGTGTTGAAAGCCGTAATGGGAGTACGAGTCAGCGAAGAAGAAGAGGAAAGGGGTCTTGACATTTCCGAGCATGGTCAGGAAGCATACACTAACTAAACTCGGCTCTTGCACCACAAAACTATAATTACAAAGAAGGATTCATATGAAATTAATTAAGGCCATTATTAAGCCATTTAAATTAGAAGAAGTTAAAGACGCCCTGTCCGAAATTGGAGTCGAAGGGATGACCGTTTCCGAGGTAAAGGGCTTCGGAAGACAAAAAGGACATACCGAGATCTATCGGGGAAGTGAGTACACTGTGGACTTCCTACCCAAGGTAAAACTTGAAATTGCAGTGGCAGATGACATCGTAAACAAGGTTGTTGATGCCATTGTAAGCGCTTCGCAAACCGGAAAGATTGGAGATGGTAAGGTATTTATTATCCCAATTGAAGAGGCCGTTCGGATCCGAACGGGAGAAAAAGGGGATGTTGCTCTCTAATCAGTAGTTCGCGACTCGCTGATCAATATAAATCTTAACAAGGCTCGATTCTTCGGAATCGAGCCTTTTTTATACACCTGCCCCAAAGACCGGAAAGAAAAAGGAAGATAATCTGAAATCCTGTATGTATTCTATTCATTTTCTTAATGAATTAACTTCATGGCAAGATTCTTGCATTAGGGTATTCCGTAAACCAATCGGATCGCTTTTCTTTTCCAGTAAAGAGGTTCACATAAAATAAATCCAAGTAATCAAAAATAACCTGATTAATCCATCGCGACATGAATATAATCTCACACCTAAGAAACCTTCTCCCCCTTATGATTCTACTCTCAATGAGTAGTTTTGGATTTTCCCAAAATCCAGATCAAAATCAATCCTCTTTCGCAGAGACTGACTTAGTAATTACAACCGAGACTCTGGAGGATAGTTCAGCAAAAGAAACCTCATTAGACTCCGGTAATACCGCATGGATGATTACGGCCACGGCCCTAGTATTATTTATGACTCTTCCCGGATTGGCTTTATTTTATGGAGGCCTGGTTCAATCCAAGAATGTACTCTCCGTATTAATGCAGTGCTTCGCCATTGCATGTCTCGCTTCTCTATTATGGGTGGTTTGCGGATACAGTTTATCCTTAACCCCGGGAGAGAACGAATGGATTGGTGGCACCTCGGCTTTTTTCCTCGAATCATTGAGTATGGAAAACCTGAATGGTGATATCCCGGAATCAGTATGGGTAATCTTTCAAATGACATTTGCGATTATCACCCCCGGTCTGATTGTGGGGGCATTTGTGGAGAGAATTAAATTTTCTGCAGTTCTTTTGTTTAGCGGACTTTGGCTATTGGCTGTTTATTTTCCCGTTTGCTATTGGGTATGGGGCGGCGGTTGGTTGGCCGAAAAGGGGGTGATTGATTTTGCCGGTGGTATTGTGGTACACGCCACAGCGGGTGCATCTGCACTCACCCTAGCCTGGATGCTTGGCCGCAGGCAGGGCTTTCCAAAAAGTTTAAGACCTCCACACAATCCCGGCATGGTAATGATTGGTGCATCCATGCTTTGGGTCGGATGGTTTGGCTTTAATGCAGGTAGTGCAGCAGCGGCGAACGAAAGTGCCGGTATGGCGATGCTGGTTACCCACATTTCCGCTGCGACTGCAAGTTTGGTATGGATGTTTATTGAATGGAAAAAAACCGGCAAACCCGGCTTGGTGGGCATAGTAACTGGAACCATTGCCGGACTTGCCACGATTACTCCAGCCTCCGGCAGTGTGGGACCAATGGGTGCGATTATTATTGGGGCTTCTGCAGCAATCGTCTGCTACTTTGCTTGTGGATTTGTAAAAGAAAAGCTGGGAGTAGATGACTCTTTGGATGTGGCAGCAGTTCACGGAGTGGGTGGAATCTTGGGTACACTGATGGTTGCTTACCTCGGTTGGAATACTGACCTTGGAGGTTTAGGAATTTCTCTGGACAGCTGGCAAGATCAATTGATTGTTCAGGCACAGGGTTGTGTCGCCGCAATTGTACTCTCTGTGGTTGCGACTTATCTGATTGTAAAAATTATATCTCCTCTATTAGGAGGCAGTATTCGAGTTTCTGAGGAGGACGAAACAAAGGGGCTTGACCAAGCCTTGCATGGAGAGAATGCTTACACACTTCATTAAATTTTCTTACTCTCTAATCTATTTAAAATGAAATTAATAAAATCTATCATTAAACCCTTTAAGCTCGAAGATGTGAAAGACGCACTCTCCGAAATCGGAATTGAAGGAATGACTGTAATCGAAGCCAAAGGGTTCGGCCGTCAAAAAGGACACACCGAAATTTACCGCGGGAGCGAATATACCATCGATTTTTTACCCAAGGTAGTGGTCGAAGTGGCAGTACCGGACGATCTTTGTGATAAAGTCATTGATACCATTGTCAAGGCAGCCAAGACTGAAAAGATTGGCGATGGAAAAGTCTTTGTTCTTCCTATTGAACAGGCAATTCGAATTCGTACCGGCGAG
>JABGUO010000098.1 GCA_018646565.1 Opitutia bacterium
CAGATAAAAGTTTTCGAAAAGAAAGCACCCCAGGCAATTCATCGGTTAAACAGTTACGCCTCCCCCTCTCCCATTCTAAAAAACGGAAAACTATTTATACAATTTGGAACCTTTGGTACTGCTTGCCTCGATGCTGAAACTGGCCACTTGATCTGGAAAAATCAGGATTTAGATCTTCAGATCCATCATGAAAACGGACCTGGAAGTACCCCTATTATTTGGGATGGGTTATTGATTTTTCATTTAGATGGAACAGATAAACAAAGCGTGGTTGCATTGGACAAGCAAACGGGAAAGCTGATTTGGCAGACTTCAAGGAGCGGGAAATTAAAAGAAAACCCACAGACGAAAAAGGCATATGCCACGCCAATGATTGCCAAGACTGAAAAAGGACCCGTTCTTATTTCAACCGGTGCAGACTGGGTATATGGATATGATCCATCTAATGGGCAAGAACTATGGAAAGTAAGTTATGGGATTTTAGGTTTTTCCAATGTAACCAAACCAATCATCCACAAGGATTTATTCATTATTTCCACCGGTTTTATGAAAGGCGAACTTCATGCCTACAAATTGAATGGTCACGATAAGCCCAGGCTAATTTGGAAACTGTCCAAGGGAGCACCGAAAAAACCTTCGCCAATTATAGTAAATGGTTTTGTCTATGTGATCAATGACGGCGGCATTCTGTCCGTGGTAAATGCAAAGGACGGTGGCTTGATTTGGAGGGAAAGACTGGAAGGTGAATATAGTGCATCCCCCACCTATGCCGGCGGACATATCTATTTTTCCAATCAGTCAGGAATGACCACCGTAATCAAACCTGGTAACCATTTGGAAATTGTGGAGCAAAACCAACTCAGAACCGGCCATATGGCTAGTTTCGCAACTATCCATAAGGGATTGTTGGTTCGAACCAACGAAGCCCTTTATCGGATCGAATAGCAAAGTCCTTTAAAACTATTTCAAAACATTTTCTGCACGAAGAGCAGAAAACACTGGACCTGAAGGAGTCGCTGGTAATGTTTTCTGCCATTCCACAATTAAATTTTTGAGTTCCTGTACTACCACCGGCTGAGCAGAGGATAATTCTTTTGATTCAAGGGGGTCGGCAACCAAATCAAATAATTCAAATTTCGAGAGCTCATTATCTGCCACCATCTTCCACTGTTCATGAACCACAGCAAAGGCTCTGGATTTTTTGGCCATTCGCCAAAACAGAGGTGTTTCCCTACCGGTCTTTGAATCACCTTCTAGAGCAGATACCTGGCTTACACCATCCGGGCGGTAGTCAACCGGCAAGGGAACATCTGCCAAGGCACAAAAGCTCGGCAACAAATCGACCGCCGAGATGATGCTGGTTTGATCAACAACACCGGCAGGAACTTTGCCCGGCCATCTTGCAATAAAAGGAACTCCAATACCGCCCTCCATCAAAGAGCCTTTGTATTCCAACCGCCCGCCAGTGATTCCCTTAGCTGCACCCAGACCATAGCCGAGGCCAGTGGCTGTGTCGTAAGTCAATGCAAGAGGTGTACCGGGTGCTCCCCTGGCTGGTCCGTTATCAGAGGAAAAAATGACAAGCGTATCTTCTGTTAAACCATTGCGTTCCAGTGCATCCAACAGCTGCCCAATCCGCAAATCAGCATGGAAAAGAGTAGCTGCATAAATCGCATCCGCTTCAGGAAGGTCGCTGAATTGCTCCATGAGCTTAGGGTCTACATGAAAGGGGGTGTGAGGCTCATGCATCCACAAATTAATAAAAAATGGCTTACCCAGTTCATGACTACGCTCGATAAACGGAATCGCCATCTTCACATCATCGTGAACAAACATCTGAGGACCCGAACAATTGAAAGCACCATACTCATCAATTCCATAGGCACTGGGGAGCGGGGAATCGGGAATCATATCATTAGCTAAATGCCATTTGCCATAATGTGCAGTGGCATAGCCAGCTTCCTGCAAAAATTTTGTAAGGAGAGGTGCCTGTGGGTTTAGCCAGTCAGGCATATTGCGCTTTTGATTGGAGGGCACCCAGGCAAAGTGTCCATCAATCGAGTAGCGTGCCGGGAAATGACCTGTCATTACTGCTGTTCTGCTTGGTGAGCAAACACCACTGGCTACGGAAAATCGGTGAAAATCAGTTCCCTCCTCTGCCAAACGGTCAATGTTTGGTGTCTTTAGATAGGGATGACCATGACAACCAAGATCTCCCCACCCCCAATCATCCGCAAAAATAAAGATTATATTGGGTCTTTCGTCCCCGAAACAAACTAAGCTTAAAAAAAGAGTGATATAAATGGATCGTAAAATTTTCATGAAAATATCAAAGGATTAGGTTTCTTCTACCAGTCGTAAAGTCTAATTCATGGGAGGCGTCTTTCAGGGCGTAAAGTACACTGATCGAATTCTTGGTTGAGCGAACACCAAAGCACCCATCTTTATTCAAAGAGATCAACCCAAATTCATGGTTACGCGAAGCACCCTCCTTCATTAAATCCAATAGAATGGTTTTTAGAGCCACCCCATCCTTTAAGCGGTAAATTACCTGTGCTGCGACCGCCTGATTGATAATATGCTCACCTTTGCCTGTACAGGAAACCCCACCCACTTCATCGGCATAAGTACCTGCCACGCTTGCACTGTCGCTTACCCGACCAGGGGTCTCATTGCCAATGCCACCCGTTGATGTACCAGCACAAACGATACCATCTTCATCCAAGGCCACTGCCCCCACAGTACCAAACTTCTCACGATTCTTTAACGCTTTACGATACTCAATGAAGCGGGACATGGTAATAGGATCGTGAAAGGGAAATCCTTTTCGACGTGCATATTCTGTAGCCTCGTTTCCGGAGAGCAGATGGTGCACTTCTCCTCGCAGACAATCAGCTACCGAGATAGGATGTTCGACATCATAAATATTGATCACGCCGGAAAAGATCGAATCCATTGAATCCATCAGGGCGGCAGACATTCTTACCCGACCATCACGCTGAAGTTTCGAACCTGTGCCCGCATTAAAAATGGGGTCACTCTCAAGAAGGCGAATCGCATGAAGAACCGCAGCACGGGCACCTTCCCGCAGTAAGGTTTCGTATGCAGGATGCAATGCCTCCTGCAGACCGACACGATATTGTTCCTTGGTGGCTACCTTGCCTTCGAGCCTGCCCGCACCACCATGAATGATTAATTTACACTTCCCATTTCCCACAGGGATTAGTTCAAGAGAATTTCCGCCATTTGGTCGAGCTTAAGATCAGCTCCATTAAAGACAGGAGCATCGGTGAAATTATTTAATTCCCGGATATGCAAAGGAGAGCTTGAACAAAGACCTGAAACCGCGTCAGGAACCAGGTTAAACTTGGTCTTCAAAATATGGATCCCGCCAACGGCTCCTAAAGCGTCTGCCGCACAAAAGATTAATTTGTGGATCCGGGAAATAATTTCCGGGCATTCAAGGAGCATGGCGGTTTCCCGCTGGTTGATTCCATCCGCAAATTCAACTACAAGAAAATTTTTGCTGTTGCTTCCAAGTTTGGAATCAATGGTATGAAACACATTAAGCATTTCATCCATGGACAATTTATAGGTGGATGGATGGCCAAGATAAGTGAAATCAGCAAAATCCTTGGCTCCTGCATCATTCATGTGAAGAATATCCTTAAGGCTGGCGGTACCGGTCATTTTGCATCCATTGACCGCATAACCCATTTGGTGCAAGGCCCGGCAACAAGCTGCCGCTGCCAGACTTTTCCCTGAATTCATCGCCGTTCCCACTACTAGAACAAGCTTGGCCTTACCTTTTTTGCTGGAGGATTTAATTTTAGGAAAGTCTCTGGTGTTAAGCACTTTACCCTGCTTGTCGACCAGGTATCCCTGAATCCGAATCCGGGTAGGATCCTTAAGCATGGCATTCTTGGTGACAACCGTACCAATCATTCCGGAGCGGGCCAATAAATCCACATCCTTGACCAAATCCTCCTGCACGATTCCTTCGTAATAGTCAGGAGCGTAACGGTTTCCAAATACAAAGACCGCTTTCGAACCATTGTGAATCGCATGAATACGTCCGGAAACATTCTCCAGTGAGGAATGCTGTCCAATCCTCCGAATCGAACCAAAAACCAAGTCTCCGGGTTCCGGCTGTTTGTCCAACATTTGATATCCAGCAATGGATGATTTCTGAAGGCAAAATGCCGCACTCGGAATAATTAAACCAGCAGGTATTTTTTTCATCATTTAAAGAGGGGGTAAAGGGGATTAATGAAAATAATATCAACTCTAATAAATTGAAATTGTCAGCTCATCCTATATGCCAAAAAAAAGGGCTGTAAAGCCTATTTGAAAGGGGAGATTTAGTGTATTAATCCAAGAAACTTACCAAAAACAAGTAAGCTGCGAATCAAATGCCTTACGGATCAATTCGCTTCATCGGAAATTCAGGAGAAGGAATATATTCCTGAGCCATGATTTTTCGATTTTAGAAACAATATTAGGAGGTTTAGAAGCAAGATCCTTGGACTCTGATTCTTCCGCTAATAAATCATAAAGTTCTAGTTTTAAAGATTTGTTCTTTTTTCGGAGAAGGTTTTGCCGGACGCCCTTCCACTTCCCCATCCAAACAGCCTATTGACCTCCATAACCAGAGAATTCTCGGTATAAAAACTTTCGTTAAGGGAAAGATTTACCAAGAAGATCTAAACTTAAGCTATGGCCATCATGTAAGGAAGATAAAGGTTCTCTTGCCCAAAGGAACCTAACTCCCGGCAGCCAAGATCATCTGCCAAAATAAAAATTACATTGGGCTTGGGTAGGGCTGTAACCGCTCCAGCAACCATCAACAAGAGTAATATCAAAAAGAACTTCATATGGTATAGTTTATTTAGGATTTCTGGAATAGATAGTAAATTTTAAGAATCCTAGAAAAAACAGGCAGAAGCTTTTGGGCTTTTAGAAAGTAAATAGATTTGTTCTGATAATTTTAAATCTCCTATCCCTCCATCATAAAAATCCTTTTTCTTTTTATTTTCCTTATTTTTTCTCTAAAGAATCCAATTTTAGCTAAAGAAGAATCAATTTTTGTAAAATTATTAAACGGAAAAGATTTATCTGGTTGGAAAACAAATGGGAACTGGGTGGTTCAAAAAGATGGGTCCTTAATGATAGACCCTTTGCCTGAACAAAAAGGCTGGAAAAGAATTGATGATTACATTTTTACCGAGAAAAAATTTGACGATTTCATTCTCGAGATGGAGTACAAATATCCAGCTAAGGGAAATAGTGGTTTATTCTTTCGGGTGGGCGATACAAAGAATCCGGTTCATACTGACATAGAAGTACAGATCTTAGAGTGTTTTGGCCAGAGGGATGAAACCATGACGCACCATGATCATGGCGGAATTATCAAGTTTAGAAAACCCAAGAGGAACATGTCCAAGAAACCAGGAGAATGGAATCATATGATCGTATCGTGTGAGGGACATCACCTTCGGGTAGCTATCAATGGAGTTGAAGTACAGAATGTATATTTGGACGACGATGCAGATGTGGGTTTACCACCAAGTACACTTAGTACGCGACCAATGAAAGGCCATATTGGACTGCAGGACCATGGGGTGCCTCACCAATTGGTTTTCCGAAATATCAAGATTCTCGAACTTTAATTAGAGATTAATTGAACATTTATTTACTGCAATTTTCTCCTGTTTGGGAAGATAAAGAGAACAATTTTGAGCAGGTTAAGAATTGGATTGAGTCTAATAGACCATCGTCGAATTCGCTACTTATATTACCAGAAAAACTTGCCACTGGATTTAGTTTAAGCTTGGCCAAAACCCTAGCAGGTGAACCTCATCAGACGGAATCCTTTCTGAAAAATTTGTCCTGAGAATTTGGTATTTGGGTAATGGGAGGAATAGTTTCTCCAACGAGGGATAACTCAACCAAGGGTAAAAACTCTGTTGTTGTTTACAGCCCTGATGGGACAAAAAAGGGTAGCTATGAAAAAATCCATCTATTCAATCCTGCGGGGGAAGAAAAGGTTCATCTGCCTGGCAGCAAGGTTGAGCTTTTTGAGATTAACGGACTGAAAATCTGCCCGTTAATTTCTTATGATCTACGTTTTCCAGAGGTCTTTCGTGAAGGCACAAAAAACGGGGCTGAAGTTTTTGTGGTGCATGCATGCTGGCCAAACAAAAAAATGAATCATTGGAGAATCCTTCTTCAGGCACGGGCGATCGAAAACCAGGCTTATGTAGTCGGAATTAACCGAACAGGTAAAGAGCCAGAAACTTAATATTCAGGGGGGTCGATGGTGATCGACCCCCAAGGAAATATCGTCTTGGAACTTGGTAATGAAAGTAACGGTCAGGAAGTTGTTTTGAAAAAGAAATTGATAGATGAATGGCAGGCTTCTTTTCCAGCCTTACCAAACCGGTCTAGATTAGTTTAATTCTTTCTAAACCTCACCCGCCCATAGTGATTTAGGCAAATTGATCTTTGCGACGATCCGGTCAATTTTATATTCTTCATCTCGAGAAAAATTAAGGTTTTTTACCGCTTCTAAATTATTTCTTATTTGATCAACTGAACTCGCCCCCATCAACGCACTTGTTACTTGGTCGGTCCTAAGCACCCATGCCAATGCCATTTGAGCAAGCGTCTGACCTCTTGATTCTGCCAGATTGTTCAGTTCTTGTATGACCCGAATATTCTGTTCACTGATCTCATTTTTACGGAGTGGAGATTGTTGGATGCTGGCACGTGAAAACTCAGGGACACCCTTTAGGTATTTGTCGGTAAGAAGTCCCTGAAAGAGAGGACAAAATGCAATCATCCCGATGCCATTTTCACTACAACAGTCGAGAAGATTCCCCTCCGCCCATCGGTTAAGCATGGAATAATTGGGCTGATGGATAATGGGTTTAACAAATCCATTGGTTTTACAAAGTTCTAAAACTTCTTTGGTTTGCTCTATTAAGTAGCTACTGATTCCAACATATAATGCTTTTCCCTGATGAACCGCAGTATCCAATGCTCCCAATGTTTCTGCCAAAGGAATAGAAGCATCAAAACAGTGCGAATAAAAGATGTCGAAATAATCGAGGCCCGTTCGCTTGAGGGATTGATCCAGACTGGCTAGAATGTGCTTACGACTCCCGCCCATCCCATAGGGACCGGGCCACATATCATAGCCGGCTTTGCTCGAAACCAAAAATTCATCTCTTGGCATCTGGCAAAGGATTTTTCCAACATTGGTTTCAGCAGACCCATAAGGAGGGCCATAATTATTGGCTAAATCAAAGTTTGTGATACCCCCATCGAAGGCGGTATGAATCATTATAGTTTGTTCTGTAGTAGGTTTTGCCCCGCCGAAGTTGTGCCAAAAGCCAAGGCTTAGAGCAGATAGTTTTAACCCGCTATTCCCACATGTTCGGTATGGCATCCGACCATCGTACCTGGGCGGTGGAGACTCCCCCAGACTCATAAAATATACCTCTAGGAAAGAACCGATTAAGATTCAGTGGATTCTGCGATCGTCTCTTCACCTACCTCTTCGTCAGAATCTTCTATATCCTGTTTCAAATATTCATGCACGCTGAGATCACCTACAAAGGACTCCCCTTCGCGGCGCTCAACCACATGGTATCTCTCCACATAGCGCTGCACCACATGAATCTTTGCGTCCAATGGTTGCACAATCAGGAGTTGTAAATGGAACTCCTTGAACAGGTCCAATAGATACTGTGAAAATTCATCATCTGTTTTACTGAACATTTCGTCCACCGCGACCAATCGAAAGGTCTCGGTTTGTTTACCACCAACATCGATTCCATATTGATAGGCAATTGCGGTTGCTAAAATTGTTGATGCAAGACGGTTTTTCTCTCCCCCTGATTTTCCTGCGGCCCCGCTGTAACTCTGACGCAAAGTATCTTCCTCTTTGTAAAATTCATCCGCCCGAAACTTGAACCAGTTTCGAACATCAATCACTCGCTCTGTCCAACTAAGATCCTGTTCGAGTTCGCCAAGAAATTGCTCAACACGATGGTAACGCTCTCGACGGCGCTCATCATCATCATCTGACTCAAGGTCTCCTTCGAGAGCATGTCGCCGAAGTTTCTTAAACTTTCGCACTCCATCGTCGCCGGCATCTTCCATCATTAATTGAATATAGGTAAGTTCCTTGCGATCAAAAGTAACCCGTGAAAGATGCTCATTTAATTCACTCACTCTTTTGCGTATGCGATCTCGGTGAGATTCGAGAGCTTCACTAAAACCAGAAACTTCCTCTGGGACCTGAACCCTAAGAAGTTCTTCAAATCGTTCGTGATTTTTTGCAAGGTCTTCCTCTTCGATTTGTTTACGTACCTGTTCGAAGGAAGAATAAGTGGAATCAGAATATCCCTCCTCTAAATCAAGGACTAATTCATCACGGAAAGCCTGGTTTCTACCATCGGCAATAAACCTTTGCATCGCTGCAACATTCCTATCTCTTAATTTATCGAGTGAACCCTCAAGCTTATGGATCCGGCCATCAAATTTGTGAGTGGCATCTCGAGCCGATTCCTCGATATCGTCTGGAGAATCAGGCGGTGAACCAAATTCATTTTCAATCTGAGCGTAGAGGCCCTGTAAAGCATGCTCTGCCTTTTCTTTGGCATCCTCATCAACATTTCCCTTCGAAAAGGAAGGAAGAATTTCATTCCTATACTTCGCCAACATCGAACGAATTGCTTCCATGCGAATTTCATTTCTTTCTGCACGGGCTTCAACACCTCCAATTCTTTGTAGTATTTGATCGCGGGTTGATTGTAAGTTATCCAATTTTTCAAGCATGATGTCATGATCATCCTTTAATTTTTTCAGGACATCTGACCCACCTACAATCACACGCTCTTCTTCCTCTAGATCAGCCATACGGGTGGAAATTCCGAGTACATCAATATCGGAAAACTCATTGGCACAAGCTTGTAGTTGAACACCGGCACGCAACTTTGCCCGCAAACTTTGACGCTCAAATTCAGATTCACGAATAGAACGACCTGCGCGATCCGCTTCTTCTCGCCATTTTCCCAAAGCCTCATCAAGTGACTTTTGCTTGGAACTAAGATCCCATCCCAATACCCAGGTAGATGCATCGCCAAGAAAGAATGTATCATCTTTTTCACGTAAAGAGCCTCCTGTTTTAATGACCCCGTCCAAGGTTAGAGCATCACTCAAGTCATCAAAACGCTTGTTGCGATTATCGAAGCAAATATGGGGAAGTCTCCGATTAATTTCCGCACATAACCAAGCCTGCCTGGATTTTTCCATCTCTGCACGAATAACCAATTTGGCAAGCAGAGAATCATCATCTGGCTTAACCTTAGAGTTTCCAGAACCTGGACAAATAAAAGCAAGACGATCCCCCAGATGATTTTCTTCGAGAAATTTTTCTGCCTGATCTGCCAATTTTGGCGGAACAACCACACTAAGTGCGAATGTGCGCAGAGCACGCTCAATCGGCCCCGTCCACTTTGCTTCATCAGGAAGAACTTGGATCAGTTCAGCGACAAATGGAAGTTCGGCTAAATCTCTGTCCAAAGCCTTGGCTAGAGCAGCACGCAAACGGGCAATTTCAGGAGGAACATTAGTATTGGATTCCAAAAGATAGTTTCTTTCATCTTCCAAAGTTTCCACCCGTTCATTGGCTTTTTTTAACTGGTAAGAAACTTCAACGATCTTTTCATC
This sequence comes from Opitutia bacterium, assembly GCA_018646565.1. Lineage (GTDB taxonomy): Bacteria > Verrucomicrobiota > Verrucomicrobiia > Opitutales > Seribacteraceae > Seribacter. The sequence goes on from JABGUO010000098.1 coordinate 9,739, forward strand.
AAGCTCGGCAATCTTACCTTCCATTCTGGGCAATTGGGAATCAAGTTCCCTACGAAGAGTAAGAAAATCGTCCTCTTGCTTAACGAAAGATCCTCTTTCCCAGGCACTTAAATGGCGTTCAAAATTTGCGGACCTTTTACTGACCACCTCTCTTTTATCCCGCAACCGGTCAATCTCAGCACCCACTTGTTCAAGTCGTCGATTCTCATCGCTATCTGAAAGGGCGCGTTCCAAATGATTAAGTTTTTCACGAAAACGATCCACTTCTCCACGGGCTGTTTTCAGGCGTGCCCGTTCAGCTTCTTCTTGATGCTTTAGTTCGTCCACCCACTCGGATCTGCGCTCTAATTCAGCTTGGGCGTAAAAAGGTTCAATGGCCTGACGAATATTCTCGGCATTGGACCGTTGGTTCATTGATTCAATGAATTGACCATGGGTCGCCTGAATTTCATCCAATTGCTCAATTTGATAAGAAGCAGTTTCGATTCGACGGTGAGTACTGCGAAGATCATCAAACCTTTCCTGTAAGGCTACCAATTTCTCTTTAGCTCCCCCATCATCAAGCATATGTTCCCGGATAAATTGGGTTAGGTCCTTAACATCCTTGATACAAACCGCCTGATTAAAGATAGACATGGGTGACCGTGTTCCCAAGTCGGCATCAAGAAAAAGCATAGATTCAAACTTTTTATGATATGCAGTAAAAGAATCATAGGTGCTGTAACCACGTTCTTTGAGGATCCGACGCAAGTTGTCGGAGTCTCCAAGATGATTAAAATCTTCTTCTATGGTAAGCTTACGTTTTTCGACCAAGTAAACTTTATCCACTTTCCCGGAAGGTAAGCACCAAAGCACCTGAGCAACTGTAACTTCAGATTGATATGCCTCATTAAAAAAATGAGCCAGTAATACGGTGTAGGTTTCACCCGGATTGCGGAGAGTTTCCTTGCGACCCTGACCGGTTACGGTGTCATGAATTTCAGAATAAGCTCCAAGCACATAGTCTCGTTCGTTACGCTCACGACTACCTGCCTGACTGGAAGCAACATTATAGTTACGAGCCCGATTGGGCACTAAAAGGGTAAGCAAGGCATCGACCAAAGTTGATTTCCCGGAGCCATTTCTTCCGGTAATCATAGACGTCCGACCATCAGGCCTGATGGTGTAGATTTTCTCGTGAAATGTTCCCCAGTTAAGAAGAGAAAGTTCGTGCAAGCGGTATCCGGCCGTTGATTTATCCGGAGA
>JABGUO010000099.1 GCA_018646565.1 Opitutia bacterium
GACCGAACGGAAGGGATTGGAGAAATTTCCAAGGAAGATGCACTTGCTTATGGTTTAACCGGTCCTAATTTGCGAGCCTGCGGTATAGATTTGGATTTGCGCAAAGACAAGCCTTACTCAGGTTATGAACAATATGATTTCGATGTTCCAATTGGTACGCGTGGAGATTGTTATGATCGCTATTTAGTTCGGATCGAAGAAGTGTTACAGAGCATTCGTATAATTAAACAAGTGATTAAGGATTTTCCAACAGGTGCTTGGTACGCAGAAGATGCCAAGAAAATTTTTGCACCACCCAAAGAAAAAATATTATCGAGTATGGAGGAGTTGATCCAAAACTTCATGATCGTAACCGAGGGACCTCAAATTCCTGCGGGAGAAGTTTACTTTGAAGCCGAAAACCCCAAGGGTGCACTCGGATTTTATGTGGTGTCTAAGGGTGGGGGAGTGCCCTACAGGATGAAAATACGAGCCCCCAGCTTTTGTAACCTTAGCATTTTGGAAAAACTGGCTCCCGGGCATTTCCTTTCCGATATTACTGTTATTTTAGGCAGTCTTGATTTTGTGATGGGTGAGTGTGATCGTTAGTAAATTTTATGGAACTTTCTAAAGAAACGCTTACTAAAATTGAGGAGGTCATTCCTCGGTACCCGGAAAAAAGAAGTGCCGCTTTAATGGTGATTCACTTGGTACAGGATGAATTGGGCTTTATTTCCGATGAAACCTGTTCGTGGATTGCCGAAAAACTTGAAATTGAACCGATCAATATCAAGGAGTTGATTACCTTTTATCCGATGTTACGTGAGACGCCGTGGGCAAAAAAACATATTCGGGTTTGCCGGACTTTGCCCTGTGCTTTGCGTGGATCTTATGGAACTTGTAAAATCCTGGAAGATAAATTGGGGGTGAAGGAGGGGCATGTTCGTGAAGATGGCGAGTTCTCGATTGAATTTATGGAGTGTCTCGCAGATTGTGGCGAAGGTCCCGTGGTAATGGTAGGGGAAGATACCTACGAAAATATCGAGGGTAAAAATGCCGAGAGTTTTGCCGATCTTTTAGTGCAGGAAAAATTAGATACATCCAAGGACTTTACGAGTTATGAAAATGGCTTGGTTTCTAAGTCACCAGTTTCAAAACCGACTAAGAAAAAATGATCAAAAAAAATACACCTCAAGAAAGACGGATCATTCTAAAGCATGCAGATGATCCCAAGTATTCAAATAAAATTGGCTGTTATTTAAAGAATGATGGTTATTCGATGTTGAAAAAGGCTTTTAAAATGAAGCCCGAAGAGATCGGAGAAGAGGTGATGAAGTCGGGTGTGCGGGGGCGTGGGGGTGCTGGTTTTCCCGCGGGAATGAAGTGGAAATTTCTGGATCGCAAATCGGGCAAGCCCATTTATCTTATTTGTAACGCCGATGAGTCTGAACCAGGTACTTTTAAGGATAGGCAAATCATGCACAAGGACCCACATCAATTAATTGAGGGTATGATGATTGCCGCCTATGCCATAGGAGCGAAACAGGCATTTATATACATCCGTGCAGAATTCTTTAAGGGGGCTCATATTTTGGAAGAAGCAATTGCGGAGGCCAAGGAAAAGAATTTCTGTGGCGATAAGATTTTAGGCTCTTCTTATTCCTGCGATTTGGTAGTTCATCGGGGAGCCGGTGCATACATTTGTGGAGAGGAGACCGGTTTGATTGAATCGTTAGAAGGAAAAAGACCAAACCCGCGAATTAAACCCCCTTATTTTCCTGCAGTATTGGGGCTTTATCAATGTCCTACGATTGTCAATAATGTTGAAACACTTTGCAATGTGAAGCATGTCCTCGAAATGGGGGGAGAAGAATTTGCCAAGATTGGTAAGCCTAATAACACTGGCACTCGAATTTGGTGCGTCTCTGGCCAAGTACAAAAGCCGGGTTATTACGAATTTGAGTGCGGTGCATTAACTCTTGGTGAAATGATTTATGATGTCTGTGGTGGTTTGTTGCCGGGGCGTACTTTGAAGGCAGTTATTCCGGGCGGTTCTTCTTCGAAAATTTTACGGGCGGATGAAAGATTTACTGGGAAATTAAAAGACGGAAGTGATTTTGACTGGGGAATTGAAGACATTCCTCTCGATTTTGACGGCCCTGCTTCGGTGGGGAGTATGTCCGGGTCCGGTGGAATAATTATCATGGACGATACCGTTGATATGGTCGAAGCCATGGCCAATATTAATGCTTTTTATGCCCATGAGTCCTGTGGTCAATGTACGCCGTGCCGTGAAGGATCACTTTGGATGAAAAAAATAACCAAGAGGATGTGCGAGGGGGATGCTCGACACGAGGATGCCGATTTGCTCCTTTCAGTAGCCAACCAAATTGAAGGTCGTACTATTTGTGCATTTGGGGAAGCAGCCGCTTGGCCAACCCAGAGTTTCATCGCAAAATTTCGAGATGAATTTGAGCAGAAGGCGAAAAATGGAAACAATAAACCATCCCTTCAGTTAATTTAATTGTCTATGAGCAGTAACGGAAATTCATCTATGGTCACCATCAATCTTGATGGAAAAGAAGTCGATGTACCAGCAGGTATCAATATTATAGAAGCTGCTGCAATACACGGAACTGAGGTTCCCCATTACTGTTACCATCCACAACTGAGTGTGGCTGGTAATTGCCGGATGTGCTTGGTTGAGATGGGAACTCCGATGAGAGACCGTGGTACGGGTGAGGCTATTTTGGACAAGGACGGCGTACAAAAGATAGGTTGGATACCCAAGCCGGTAATCGGATGCGGTACCAATGTCTCACCTGGTATGCATGTAAAGACAAATTCCTCGATGGTAACGGGTTCGCAAGAGGGTATCATGGAATTCCTCCTTGTGAATCACCCGCTAGACTGTCCGATTTGTGATCAGGCAGGAGAGTGTCGATTGCAGGAATTTGCCACTGATTATGGGCGTGGATACAGCCGATATGTAGAGCGTAAAAATGTGAAGCCTAAACGAACCAAATTAGGTCCAAGGGTTACCCTCGATGATGAGCGTTGTATCTTGTGTTCAAGGTGTATCCGTTTTTGTCAAGAGGTGGTAGATGATGATGTTCTTGGTTTTGTGGATCGTGGTAGTTTTTCTACTCTAACCTGTTTTCCGGGTAAGGAACTTTCCAATAATTATTCCTTAAATACTGTGGACCTTTGTCCTGTCGGTGCATTAACCAGTACCGACTTTAGATTCAAAATGAGGGTGTGGTTTTTAAAAGAATCTCCGAGTATTTGTACAGAAAGTAGTGCGGGATCTAATATTGTAGTTTCGAGCAGGGAAGGGGAAATTTATCGAATTACTCCCCGTAGAAATGACTCGGTCAATGATAGTTGGATGACGGATAGCGGTCGTGAGTTATACAAACAGGTTAAGTCAGATGATCGAATTATTACTCCCAATATTGACGGTGAATCATCTACTCTAGCGGATGCGATTTCTTCTGCCTCAGAATTATTGAAGGACAAAAAATTGGCTATTGTCGGTTCTTGTCGTTCAACAGTAGAGGAACAGTATTTACTGACCAAACTCGCGCGGAATAGCAAAGGAAAGAAGTATTTGCGTGGACATTTTGGTGACGATGACGGAATCCTTCTTGCCAGTGATCGCACTCCTAATCTTCGTGGTGCTCTCGCTACGGGATTCTCCGCGAAATACCCCTCCGATCAATTATCCGATCTTTCCCGGGCATTGTCCAAAGGGCAGTTTGACACCTTGCTGGTGATGGGGGAAGACATTTTGGATTCTGGTGTTACTCGGGATGATCTTAAGGGTGTTAAGGTAATTTACCTTGGAACTCACAGGAATGAAACATCTGCGTTGGCAAATGTATTGATCCCCACACTTACCTCTTTTGAAAAAACAGGATCTTTCATCAATCGTACTTTTCGCTTACAATCCTTCAAGCAGGCAGTTCCCGGGCCAGCTGGTTTACTTCCAGATCTTCATATTCTTGCTTCGCTCATAAATTCTTTGTTGGAAGAAGGCGAGCAATCCGCTGATCTTGCCCAGATTTGGAAACAATTGAGTAAACCTGCGACCAGTATTTTTCATAAGTTAGGTTTTTCTTCAATTCCAAGTGATGGTTTTCAATTGGATGGAAAAAAGTGGTCCGAATTGGATTTTGTGGAAAAAAAAGCTCTTCATTTTTCACCCGCTAATCAATTACAGGAAGCTTAATCATCATGTTTGATTTTGATATGCTGTTAATGGTTGGGTTAAAGGTCTTATTTGCTTTGCTTATGATCGGTGCAGTAATGACGATGGCAGGATATTCGGTTCTGGCGGAAAGAAAAGTGAGTGCATGGATGCAAGGCAGGGTGGGGCCTAATCGAACTGTGTTGCCGTTTTTTGTGCATATTCCATTTATCGGCAAATTTTTAAAGGGTTTGGGTATGTTCCAACCACTCGCTGATGGATTAAAATTTTTATTCAAAGAAGAAATGATTCCAGGGCATGTTAATAAATTATATTATAATTTGGCCCCAATTGTCGCTCTAGTTCCCGCATTGACTACTATGACTGTTTTGCCTTTTGGTGAGTTCTTCGCCGAAGATGGCCGAACAATTCCCTTAATGTTAGCGAATTTGGAAGTAGGTATCTTATTTGTACTAGCTGTTTCTTCCTTGGGAGTATACGGAATTGTATTAGCCGGATGGTCGTCTAATAGTAAATATCCATTTCTTGGTGGAATTCGTTCTTCTGCCCAAATGATATCCTATGAATTGGCAATGGGTTTATCCTTACTTCCCATC
>JABGUO010000100.1 GCA_018646565.1 Opitutia bacterium
ATCATCATAAAGCCTCAAATGCCGAATCGCAGGCATCCAGGGATTGTTGGTGGCATTAAATTGAATCAGTAAGAAGAAGGGCTTTTCGTTTGTCTTTTTATGTAACCAATCTAGCGCCAAATCTGTAATAATGTCAGTTGAGTGTCCTTCAATTCTTTTTTGACTTTTTGAGTTTAAAAACTCGGGGTTATATTTTTCTTTTGGATCTGCTAATATGGACCAGTTATCAAAATACTTTGGTTCTGTACCGAGATCCCATCTACCAAAAAGTGCGGTTTGGTACCCTATTTCTTGTAAAATTTTTGGTAGATAGTTTTGGGATGTATTGAATTTATTACCGTTCTGGATAAATCCATTTATATGGGAATGTTTTCCGGTCAAAATTACTGCCGAGCTAGGACCAGAAGTTGCATTTGTACAGAAGGCGTTCGTAAATACGCTACTTTTTTGTGAAATTAAATCTAGGTTGGGCGTGGGATTTATATCAGATAAATATCCCTTGTAAGAACCCACTGCACTTGTAGAATGACTTTCTGAAACAACGATAATAAAGTTCGGCTTTTCACTTCCAATAGTTACTGGAGAGAAACCAAAACAAAATAATTTTAGAATAATTAATTGTAACCAAATCGTTTTCACTTTCCATGTATTGAAAGGCTTTGGAATAAGTTGCGAGGAAATTAAATAAATCTTTGTAAATTATAGAAACTTTACCCCTAAAAGTTTCTAAATTTGCAGATTTTTTGCTCATTAAAATACAGGGTTTAGAGTTTGAAACTTTTATCATGAACCTCTATTAATCTATCAATGTGTGGAATAATTGGATATTTAGGTAAAGGTGCAGCCCAAGAATCACTGATAGATGGTCTTAAAAGACTTGAGTATCGTGGTTATGATTCAGCAGGGGTTGCATTTCACGAAGGAAATGAATTTTCGATGGCCCGTGAAACAGGTAGGGTGAAGAATTTAGCGGAATCGGTTCATAAAAAGGCTTCTTCCTCTTCTCTTGGTATTGCCCACACCCGCTGGGCAACACACGGAGCGGTTACCGTTTCAAATACCCATCCCCATATGAGCCAAGACGGAAAATTTGTGATGGTTCACAATGGAGTGATCGAAAACTTTGGAACTCTTAAAAAATTTCTGGCGGGTAAAGGAATTAGTTTTGTTTCAGAAACTGATTCTGAGGTTTTATGCAATCTTATTGCCTATCATTATTCAGAATTACCGGAAGGAGAAGACAGGTTTATTGATGCAGTGCGTTCTGCACTTCCTCAATGCCGTGGTGCGTACGGGATTGCTGTGTTATGCTTGGATTATCCGGAAACTATGATTGGTGCAAGACGGGGTTCGCCCCTTGTTGTAGGATTGGGTGAAGATGCCAATTTTATTGCCAGTGATGCCTCGGCATTTGTGGGTCGTGCAAAAGAGGCAGTTTTCCTAAACGATGGCGAATTAGCCATTCTTAAAGGAAATGAATTTCGGATTTCAACGATGGAGGGACAAGAAACCCAAGCAATTGCACACCCAGTTGAGCAGATTTCTGAAGAAGTCGAGCTAGGGGATTATGACTCCTACATGGAGAAGGAAATATACGAGCAACCCAAGGCCTTAGAAAATACACTTCGTGGTCGATTTGGAGAAGATGGAACAACTGCGAAGTTAGGGGGACTGGAAGGGCATGAAGACGAGTTGCGAAACTTAGACCGCATTATTTTCGTTGCTTGTGGAACGGCTCGGCATGCATGCATGGTAGGCGAATATTTAATTGAAAAGTTAGCCCGTGTACCAGTTGAAGTTGAGCATGCGTCCGAATTTCGTTACCGGAATTCACCCAAAGCGGGAAATTCTTTGGTTATTGCAGTGAGCCAATCGGGAGAAACTCTGGACACTCTTGAAGCCGTACGAGAGGCAAAAACAAAAGGTCTCTTAACATTGGGGATTACCAATGTTGTTGGCTCATCCCTCGCACGGGAGACTGATGGTGGAGTTTACCAACGTGTTGGTCCTGAAATCGGAGTTGCCTCTACCAAGGCATTCTCCTCGCAGGCTTGCCTATGTGCGATGCTTGGGCTTGCTCTCGGTCGAATGCGCGACCTTTCACCAACCGATGGACAGGCCATTGTGGACGGACTGAATAAATTGCCAAAATTAGTCGAAGAAGTTTTGCAAAAGGGCGATCAAATTAAAGAACTTGCGATTAAATATTCCAAGGCAGAACACTTGCTTTTTTTGGGGCGGCAAAGTCTCTATCCAGTTGCACTCGAAGGTGCTCTCAAGTTGAAAGAGATATCCTATGCCCATGCCGAAGGTTACCCGGCAGCCGAATTAAAACATGGGCCAATCGCCCTTATTAATCCAGAATGTCC
>JABGUO010000101.1 GCA_018646565.1 Opitutia bacterium
AAATGGTAGAATCTATGGATTTGGTGGATGCCTTGTTCATAAGCAAGTCGGGCAACATGACGGCTACGGATGGATTCTCGCTTATTTAGGAAAATGGGTTGCCCAATGAGCAAGTTAGCTTTTCTTTCCGTTTTTCGATCAGCCGCTTGGATAACCTTATTATCAATTTGCTTCTTGATCGGATGGCTCTCTCCTATTGATGCCAAGAAGATAAGCACTATTCAACTCACCGATCCAGTTTACCCAAAGAAACCGAAAAAGGAACATAGTCTCACTGCTTATTTCAATGACGAGGGATTTCCCTCAGGTTATAGTATGGAATTGATTAATGAGGTCTGCCTGGATGGGGTCTGTAAACTTGTGGAAGTCACCATGTATTGGGATGCGATAGGTTTCTACGAAAGTTTAGAATATCCAGAGGGGAAACCGCTAACCAAGGTTGAACACGAGCCCTTTGTTCCTGCTGACTATGAAAAACTTGATTCCATATTAAAAGACCGCGACTCTATTTTGGACGACCATGAGCTTGGCTTTCTTGCATCTGAAAAAGATGATAAGAGTCCAGAAGGAGAGGATGATGATGAATATCAGGATGTTGATGGCGTTTCCAAGGCGACGCCCGGAGCCGTCAAAGAAGCGGTGGTCAAGGATGCTGCGTGGACTACCTGGGTACTATGGAAGTATGCAAACACGGAGTTGGTCACCATTATGCAAGAAATGACCAAATCCCGAATTTCTCCCAAATTTCTGCAACACTTGCTTGATAGCAAGAACTGGCAAAAGATTGAGTTTGTACTCAACCATTTACTGGAACAGAAACCCGTAGCACCTCAATATATTGATAAGGTGGCAGAGGTCATGCCTACAGCAGGGATCGATCATATTGAGTTGGCGATTGAATATCTCCAACAGGCGAGCCCGGACAAAAGTGTCTGTTATCAAAAACTCATTGGTGCATTGGGGAAACTTGACGAATATGGTGCCGCCATGGTCATCGAACTACTTCAGTCTGATGATCAACTGGAGGACAAAATAATTGAGGAGTTCGCATCGAGTTTGGTGAGTCAGCAATACTATCCGATACACCTGGGCCTGCGCCTTATTGAAAGTCGTGAATTCTTTTCCAAATCCGTCGAGACTAACATTGTAAAACTGCTCCATAACCAAGATTTTTTTATCGCCCGCCGGGCAAGCGACTTTCTTTCGAACCAGCAGCTTTCTGCATCAGCAAAAGAAGAATTCGAGTCATTTAAGGTAAAGTATGCTGACCGGTTGTGATCCTGTTCCGGTCGAGATTTTTTTTTGGATTAGCAGTTATCTTCTTTCTGTTTTTGAGCTTAAGAGCCCAATCCCTCGAGATTGAGGATGCCACTAACCAAAAGAACCTTGTTGGGATAAATTATTCTACCTGGCATTCTCTGGCCTTCAGAAAAAATATCCCCATTCGTAATATTCAGGAAATCCTAAGTGGTGGAGGGCAGTTTGGTCCCCGGGCATCCTGGCACTTCTGGGCGAAACCCGCAGTTGGCTATTACCGGGGAGATAATGCCATGGTCATGGATTACCATTTTGACCTGTTTGAGGAGGCTCAGATTGACTTCATTATATTGGATGCAACGAACCTTTTTCCTCATTCGAAGAAGAAGGATGAATACCTATATGAGCCCTTCGAGGTGATGATGAAACTTATGCGTAATCGGGAGGAAGCGGGCAAGCAGTCTCCACGCATTATCATCTGGTCTCCCGGTTTACTGGCCAATGAACTCCATGACCGCTACTTCTCGAAGTCCGAGTACAAGGATATTTGGTTTTATTTGGATGAAGGGAAGGGGGCTAAACCGATGTTTCTTAGCAGGCTTGATATCGATAAAATTCCTAATCATGTAAATCGCCAGCTTACGGTTCGGGCGATGTGGGGGCTCAACACCAACCTTGCCGATCGGGAATGGTCATTTCTTGAGAATTACCCGCAACCCGTTGCAATGTTCGATGGGAAGCCTGAACAATTGGTTGTATGTACTGCCTTGCAGAAGAATTATATGACCAATGAGGATTTGGCTACACCCCGTAAAAGTGGCAAGACTTTCGAGCTTCAGTGGTCACGAGCCTTTAAAATCCGTCCTAAGTTTGTAATCATTACCTGGTGGAACGAACTGATGGCCCAGCGCCAAAAAGACGCTCCCAATGGTCAGGTCCAGTTTACTGATATGTTCCGCCCTGAATACTCCCGCGACATAGAACCAGTCCAATCTCCGTATGGGGATATGTATTTCCGTTTGATGCGCGATTATATTAAGGCCTACAAGAAGGGAGTACCTATGCCCACGAACCTCCTAGAGCTTCATAGTCGGGAGTCCGATCGATTGGACTTTGATATGGATGGAATTCCCAACTTAATCGAAGGCACTAATGATTCTGATGGAGATGGAATAGTAGATCAGTGGGACTTGGATTCAGATAACGATGGCATCCCCGATTCTCAGGAAAAACATGCTGATTCACACTAGGAAGCATTTAACCGTTTAATAGGCTGTTAATTCATGTCTGAAAAATAACTTTTTAATTCCTACGAAGCGTTATATGGCAAAAATGACCACTAGCTAATCTTGAACCTTATCGAAGTCTCGGGAAATGCTCTGCAAAGACTTCGACTTATATGGCACGGTTGTTTGGTACTACAAAGACGGATCGAAGAAGGAAGAAACTCACTGGGTGAAAGGCAAGGTACATGGCACTCAGATTGGGTGCCGCGAGGACGGGTCGAAGGCAATGGAAACCCTCTATGAAGACGGAAAAGAGATTTCACGAAAAGAATTCTAGGATAACATCAAGTCGATCAAGTTAGCCGTATGTTTGTGGCTTTGCTCATACCATAATTTGGAATCCATCTGAGATAAATTGTCACCAACTGGCGGAAAAAGTCTGTGCGTTTTCCTGAAAGTGTTTAATGTGAAAAGCTTTTCAAACTATATGTTCAATAGGATATCTATTTTAGTTTTTGGCTTTTCGTGCCTTTTCATATCTCTTCCCAGCGCAGCGTCTGAGACTGGTCGTTCTTTGGGGGAGAAAGCGGACCAATCATTTGGGGAATCTGTGGTTGTTGGTCTTATTGGGGATTCTACGGTTGCAGTTCAATCCGGTTGGGGGCCAGCCTTTACGGAGCGCTTTAATGATCGGGTGAAGATAATTAACTACGCAAAGAATGGAGCCACGCTGCAGGCCCTTTCGCATAGACTTGACGAACTCATGGAACTCAATCCTGATTATGTTCTGATTCAGTTCGGTCATAATGATCAGAAGAGGTATGACCCATCGGTTTACAGCGATCGTCTGAGATCCTATGTGGAGCGGATAAAGAAATCCGGCGGGAAGGCGGTAATTGTGAGTTCGGTAACCCGCCGAAGTTTCAACGCGGATGGAAAGATCGTTTCCAATTTGGTCAAAAATGAGAAATACAGCTACAAGGCGACTCTGACCGACTATGCAAGGGTCGCCGAAGCGTTGGCCAAGGAATTAAACTTGCCATTCATCGACCTGCACCGAGTCAGTATTGCCCATCATAACAAGATAGGCCGTGAGGAGAGCATGACTTACAATTTTACCGAAGGTGATAAAACCCACTTTAATAAAAAAGGGGCCGAAGCGATTACGGATTTGATTATCAAGGAATTGGAAACCGCAGTGCCGGAACTCGCCGACTTCTTAAAGTCCGGCGAACCTGTCGATCGGGGTGTAGCAGAATTAGTGGAATCCAAGTACGATCTCATCCGCACGGCCCATGATGAGAATGCGGAGAAATTCTTTGAGAATGTGATGAGGAAAAAGAATATCATTCCCTTGCATGGTGCTTTTGCCCGTTTCTGGCTGAATAGGGAATTGCCGGAAGCGAACCGACTTCTACAGGAAGCACTGCAGGGAATTATCGAACATGAAAAAGGGGAGGGGGAGATGACGGTTGAGATCGCCTCTTCTGAGCATGTCAAATGGCAGATGCGTACATGGAACCGAATCTATCAATTATTTAATGATAAGAGCACATTTTACCCCGGTCGCCTTGATGCAAAGACGCAGGAAATGATTGAGGAAATGTTCTGGCTCTATGTAAGCAAGATGAGCCGTTTTGAAAGGGCAGGACTTGATCATATCTGGAGCATCCATGGTTCGGAGAATCATGAGATGATGCACTACAGTAATGCTTTGCTCGCCTTGCAGGCACTAAAAAATAGCCCGAAGTATAAAGGTCGTAAATTACCCGATGGACGGGAGGTTGAAACTCACTTCAAGGCATGGAATACATATTACAAGGAATACTGCGTATCCCGTGCCAAGCATGGTCTTTTGGTCGAAGTATTTTCTGCCTATG
>JABGUO010000102.1 GCA_018646565.1 Opitutia bacterium
AGTGGTGCCCAGGTTTGCCCCCATAATAACTCCGATAGATTCCATCAGGGTTAACAACTGAGCATTTACAAAACTTACCACCATTACTGTGGTTGCGGAGGAGGATTGAACCAGACAGGTCACCAATAGCCCTGTAAATAAGCCAAAAAACCGATTCTGTGTCATGGTCGCCATAATCCGACGCATTCCTTCCCCGGCTACTTTTTGGATACCCTCACTCATTACCCGCATGCCAAACAAAAAGATGCCGAGGCCTCCGAGGATATAAAGAAAGCGAACAATAAATTCCCAAATGGTTACATTTCCCATGATGATGATTTGATTTTAAGAGTTATTAAAGATGAAGTTTAGAGGAAAGCGTGCTTACCAACTTATACGAATTCCAGATGTATATCCCCATCCTTCATAAACTTTGGTTCCCAAGTTGTCCATTTCTGTATATTGAACAGCATTCTGCCATTTTAATTTATGACCATGGAAGAAATAATTAATCCCGAGAAAGTATTCCTGCATTTCATCCCCACGACCAGCAAGATCTCTCTCATACCTAGTGATGTCTACACCCAGGGCGTCTTTGCTCTCCACATAGGAATAGCTAAATACTCCCTGTAACTTATCGGTAAAATCATAGAAGGGCATAAGTTGGGTACCCAAAACATCGCTTTGTGAACCGTATCCATTGGAGAAGCTTAGATCTCCCCAGAAATTAAACTTTCCATTCTTCAGTTTGGTCACCAATGAAAAAGCGTTTTGGTGTTCGGGTGTTTGATTTAAGGAATCTTCTTCCTGGAGCATTACATCGATACGCAGCAAGGAATTGTCAAAGTATTCAGACTCATCAAAGTTGTACCCGATGGAAATGAGCCCAAAGGTTCCGTAATCGAATGCCTCGTCAAATTCCGGACCTTCATCACTTGAATATATGCCAGCCAGATAGTCCCAATTATCCCGACTCCCAGAAAGTGATGCTCCGGTGAAATATTCGTTGGTGAACCAAATATTTCTAGCTACTTTGCCGCGCTCCAAGGTGTAAAGTTTCTTGGATGAAGTGGAGCCATGCAGAGTGAATGGAGCGGATTGTTTTCCAATTTTAATTTTTATGCCCGATTCCGTAGCCCAAGACAAATAAGTGTCGGTTAAATTTCGGTATAAAGGATCTGGTTGGTTAAGATTCATGTTGGCCTCGGAATGAAGGGTGATGCCTCCGAATAAACCAGCTTTGAAACCGAAGCGAAACCGTCTCCATTGAGAATCATCGGCAGAGGAACCACTCACATCATTTTCAAAACTGTGTGCATCTCCTTGCAGACGTCCCGTAAGGGCAAATTTCTTCACCCATGGATTATCTTTATTTTCAAAAAGTACGGCTTTGCTCCACAGATCATCATAAAAGGTGGATGGTTTATCTTCTGCCCAAAGGGCGGAAGACCATGAAAAGATAAGAATAGAGATACCTTTTTTTGCTTTTTTGAAACCGTTTTTAGAAAAATTCATAACACCAAAATAACATACAATAATTACACTAATGGGTCGTAATTGTTACAATTGTGTAAAAAGCCTATTAGTTCTATTAACGGATATAAAGGTCTGCTAAAATAGTTTCTTAAGAAGATTCTGGAAGGCGAAAGGAAAAAGAAGTCCCTTTGCCCTGTAGACTGCTGGCTGAAATCTCACCTCCATGAGCCTCCACAACTTCGCGAGCAATACTTAGCCCTAGTCCAGTACCCCCGCGTTCCCTGGAACGCCCCTTGTCTAATCGGTAAAAACGCTCGAAGAGACGGCTCAATTCCTCTTCGGGGATTCCCTGTCCATCGTCTTCAACTGAACATAGAACATAGGGAGCATTACTTTCTTTGCGGGTCCGCACCTTAATTTGGGTCGCGCCTTCGGCATGGAGAGATGCGTTTTCAACTAGGTTCTCAATTAAGCTAACCATTTTCTGGATGTCCGCATGGATTATCAGTTTCTCCTCAGGAATATCCAGTGAGATGGGGGTGGCAGAGGAGTTTTGGGAAACAATGCTGTTTTCTACTGTCGATCGCAGCAATGCATAGAAGTCCAGCTTCTCTAATTTGAGAGAGGGTTCGGCCCTTTCGAGACTTGCTAAAGCAAGCAAATCTTCGACCAAGGCATGTAGCCTTTGCGCATTTCTTTGAATCTTTTCAAGAAAGCCTTTCTTTTGCTTCTCTTTCAAATCCGGGTAGTCCTCAATTAAGGAATCCGAGAAGCCCTTGATGATTGAAACCGGAGTACGTAGCTCATGGGAGACATTGGCGACAAAGTCTCTACGGGCGAGATCTTCTTTATTTTTTGGCTCTCTGGGCTGGGGGCGAGCCGTTGGCCAGTTCCTTTTACCGTGCGAGCGTCCGAACCTCCAAGCGAGCATGATCCCTCCGGAGAAAAGAATAAAAAGCAAGCCTACTGCCCATAATGGGAATTCAATCACGGCTTATTGGGTTTTTCGATTAGGCGGTATCCCACACCACGTATGGTCTCAATCTCAAGGCCGGAATTTTCAATCTTTTTTCGAACGCGTCGTATGTGGACATCCACAGTACGCGTTTCCACATCGGTATCGAACTTCCATACCCCCAGTAGCAAGTTGTCCCGGGTTTGCACCCGGCCCTTTCTTTTAAGAAAATAGTGTAGAAGGTTGAATTCGGTGAGCGTGAAATCAATTTCTTTTCCAGATATGGAAATGCTGTGGTTATCCTGATCAAGTATAAGGTTTCCTGATAAAATACGGGAGCTTGTATCTTCTGATTTTTCCGTAACGCGCTTCAAGATACTATTAATGCGAAGGGTAAGCTCCTGTATGTCGAAAGGTTTCCCTAGGTAATCATCGGCCCCTTGTTCCAATCCTTTGATTCTATGTTCCACTCCCGATTTCGCAGTTAACATAATCACGGGCACTTTTTGCAGAAGGTTATCGACACGGATCATGCGTAGCAGTTGAAAACCATCGAGGTCGGGCATCATCACATCGAGTATGATCAGGTCGGGTATAAAGTCTCTGGCCTTGCCTAAGGCGTCAAAAGGATTGTTGGAGAATTTTACCTCGAAGCCAGCTTTTCCAAGCTGGTAGTGAAGGAGATCGGTGAGATCTTCTTCATCGTCGACAACAAATATACGAATGCGGGCGGACATAGGAAAACCCGCGATTTGACGGTGCCCGGGCGTTCATGGCAAGATTGATTTCTCTGCAGCTTGAATTGTCAGACTTGGCAGGCTAGACCCGCTAAGAAATTTTTAGGTTTATTCTAACTCCTTACGCAGGGCGGATTTCTTAAATTCGGGAGCATGCCGGACATCCCGGCTGGTGGCCATAAATACGGTTTCCTTGGAAATATTTACCGCATGGTCGCAGACTCTCTCCAGAGATTTGGAAATAAAAAGTACTTCGAAAACCGAGGACGAAGTCGCGGGATCCTGTTCCACCAGAGACTGGCAGAATTGGTTGTTTTCTTTGTGTAATTGATCGACCTCGAGATCACGCGTCCAAATTGCCTTGGCCTTGTCCTCATCATATTCCACGAAGATGGAGAGTGCATCTTGAATCATTTCCCTGGCAATTTCTCCCATTTGGGGAATTTGATGAAAGTCCGGAGTGGCAGTCTTGCAGGAGCACCGGGCAATTGCTTTGGCTTCATCGCCGATACGTTCGACCTCGTGACTGATCTTGATAATGGATACAAGCAGGCGCAAATCAGAGGCAACCGGGGCATGGGTGGAAAGACAAGAGGTCACCTCTTCGCGCAATTCGTTTTCCAGGTCATCAATCTCCTCGTCTTTTAACCGGACAGCCTTGGCGAGTACGGAGTCTCCTTCGACCAGGGCTTTGATTGCTCCCTGCAGGGAATCGTTGGCCAGTTGGCCCATTAGCAGGAGCTTGGACTTGAGGTTTTCCAGGTTGTGTTCGAATTGTGTGGTCATGGGCAGGTGGGCATTATCCGAATTTTCCGGATATATAGTCTTCCGTTTGTTGCTTGCTTGGATTGAGAAATATTTTTTTAGTCAGGTCGCATTCGATGAGTTTCCCAAGGTAGAAGAATGCGGTCCTGTCAGATATTCTTCCTGCTTGCTGCATGTTGTGGGTGACAACCACAATGGTATACTCATTCTTCAATTCAAGGATCAGTTCCTCCACTCTGCCCGTTGCGACCGGATCGAGGGCGGAGCAGGGTTCGTCCATCAGAATGATTTCAGGTTCGACAGCGAGGGTTCGGGCAATACAAAGGCGTTGCTGCTGTCCGCCTGATAGTCCGTAGGCGTTTTCATTCAACCGGTCCTTTACTTCTTCCCAAAGAGCGGCTTTCCTCAGGGACGCCTCCACTTTTTGGTCGACCACCCGCTTGGACTTCACCCCTTGGATCTGCAATCCATAGGCGACATTCTGATAAATGGATTTAGGAAAGGGGTTGGATTTTTGGAAGACCATGCCCACTTTCTTGCGCAGTTCGATCACATCGACGCTTTTGTCATGCAGATCTACCCCGTGAATTTCGATTGATCCCTTGCCGATGCGGGCACCTTCGACCAAGTCGTTCATTCGGTTGAGGCAACGCAGTAGGGTGCTTTTGCCACATCCGGATGGGCCGATGAATGCCATCACTTCCCTGGGGAAGATGTCTAGGGAGACATTATGGATCACCTGGTTGCTTCCGTAGAGAAAGTCGAGGTCGCGGATACGTATTGCAGGGTCTATTAAATCAACCTCCTCGGTTGAAGGACTTGGTTCTGGAATGTTCGTGATGGCTTCTTGCATGACAAATAAGAAAAAAGGTTTACCAACGGTATTTTTTGCGGAGGCGGTTGCGTAGGATGATTGAAAGGCTGGCCACGCCCACAACCAGAAGAAGGAAGACAAAGGCGGTGCCGTACTGCATATCAGCAGTGTACATATTTTGGGGAATCTTGGCACTGACCACATAAATATGGTAGGGCAAGGCCATTACCCCTTGAAAGAAAAAGTCCGTCCAGTGCTCCAGACCCTCCCAAGGAAGATCGGATCGCTTGGCGTAGGCGGCAGTAAACATAATCGGTGCTGTTTCACCAGCCGCCCGTGCAACTCCGAGGATGGAGGAGGTAAGGATGCCGGGCATGGCAAAGGGAAGCACGCTGGTCTTAATCATGGTCCACTTGGTCGCTCCGAGTGCAAGCGAGCTTTCCCGGAAACCCTGAGGGATGGAACGGAGGGCCTCTTCGCTGGCGGTAATCACAATGGGCAAAACCATGAAGGCGAGGGTGAACCAACCGGCAAGTAGAGAAACATTCCAGTCGAGAAAAATAACGAACAGCCCGAACCCAAAAAGCCC
>JABGUO010000103.1 GCA_018646565.1 Opitutia bacterium
CACCATTAAAATGGGCAATACATTTAATGAAAATCCTTGCACTTGTGCGACATGATCCTGTTCGGATAAATCATTAGCCCACAGAAAGCTCTGCCCGTATAGTTCTGCCGCTGATCGTAGCATCCAGAACATACCGAGGAATATTGGGATTTGGATAAGGATAGGCCAGCAACCTGCAAATGGGTTCACCTTATGTTCCTTATAAAACTTCATCATTTCTTGATTAAGCTTTTGTGAATTTCCTTTATGTTTCTCCCTTAATTTTGACATTGGCCCCTGCAAGGACTGCATTTTTTTCTGGGATCTCGTGGCTTGTGCTGTAAGAGGCCAAAGTATTAATTTAACTAAAATAGTAAGAACTATTATAGCCAGTCCATAACTACCAAAAACTCCATGCAATTTGTTTAAGACCCAACTAAATGGTTCCGATATCCACCAAAACACCCCAAACTGCATCACTTTCTTTTGTTCATGACCTAAAGATGCAAGTCCCGCATAATCTTTGGGTCCAGCATATACATGAAGTGCAAATTCCTTGGATTCCTGAGATCTTAAAATTCCAACAGGAAATGACATCGTGCCACTGACGCCTTCGATTTCTTCCCCTTCATTTCCCTGAATCTGAATTGATTTACCGCCGATCCATGCGTTTGAAACGTCACTTGTGGGACGAATAATATTCACAAAAAACTGATTATTTACACATGCCCATTTAGCTTTTGATAGTTTTCGTTTGTCTAGCTCGCCAGTTACTCCCATTTCATTTAGCTGAAAAAATTCCTCTTTTTCTCCATCGATCCGCCCGCTACATTCAGCACAAGAACAACCCTCGGCGAGAGCTAAACCAGCATTATAATAACCTACATTTAAGTAAGTCGCTGCATTATCAAATGGATTGTACAAACGAGGCATTCGAAATGCCGTTCCCAAATTAATTTTTACCCGATCCAAGGCGAGTGGATTGGTACTGAGGTTTGTGAGAATTGTTTTATGATCAAATAAATAGGTGCTATTATCTTCGCGGGTATATATCCGTTCAATTTTTAAAAAATTAGCCAATTTCCACTCGTAAACAACGGTCGATCGGTCGCTTCTCACTTTTTCATACTTACGGGGAGAAGAAAGTACTCCAGGCAACTTCCTTCCTTCCTCATCTTCAAATGAAAGCGATAGCATTGAATCTCCAACATGCGTCATGTTATAGTCACGACTTAATCTTGAAAACTCTTTGAGTTTAACTTCTCGAACTCCGCCTGAATGATCCGTGAATACAAGAGTAGAAAATTCGTTGGCAAGTCCTTCAAATAATTCTTCCTCTCTCTCGACCAGGGTGGGGGATGAGGGTGTATCAGATAGACTTCTGTTTTGATCTGCCACAGGTTCGGAAAAAGAATAGGGATCAGACTGAGGCGATGTTCGCGTTTCCCCTTGTGTTCTACTGCTTGCATTTTCGTCTGCGACGATACTGTTATCGATGAAATCCTGCTGCTGCATCCCTTGTTCCCATAACAAGTAGAAAGCGAGAACAAGCATACTTATACCAATTAGAATATTTTTCATTACTTAAAAAATTGTTTTTTGTATCGCTTTTAAAATTCGTTTTTCGATTTCCTCAAAAGAGAAAGAAAATAAAGCGGGTCTGGGCAGAACTACAACCAGTGAACCTTTGGGAAAAAAATGGATGTTTTTTCGAAAAATCTCCCGAAATCTCCTCTTAGCTTGATTTCTCATAATTGCTCCACCATAACGGCGAGAGGCAATAATACCTAGCTTAGGCAGTTCGCTGGATGCCGAATTGCTTACTAGTTGAAACCAAAAAGCTTGATCTCGGTATCTCTTTCCGTTCTTTTTCACAAATTGAAACTGCCAAGTTTTCCGCAAGCGCATTGATTGCGAATAGCATTGTTCCTTTAAATTCAAAGAAACTAAAGAAAATTTGCGTTAGCGAAATCGGCGAGGTACGGAAGCGGTTAGGCTGGCTCTTCCCTTACGGCGCCTGTTTCTCAAAACTTTACGACCGGAACTAGTTTGGTTGCGTTTACGAAAGCCAAATTTACGTGCTCGACGCAGCTTGGATGGATTGTAGGTAGGTTTCATTAGAAAAAAACCCCTAGAATAGAGTAATGAGGTCTAAAGTCAAACCTTCACAATTATAACTTATAAATCATTTGATCTTGCCGAAAATCATTTTTCAAGTATTGTGGTAAGCGTTGTCCCGTTCGTCTAGCCAGGTCAGGACACCGGGTTTTCATCCCGGCAACAGGGGTTCGAATCCCCTACGGGACGCCATTTAACTTGTGTAGCTTGACTGTTTCGAAACTACACCTAAATAATAAAAATGGCTTCTCAACATTCTCCAATTCAGGTACTTGGTGCGACAGAAAATAATCTTAAAGGGATTAATCTAGAATTACTGCCAGGACAACTTATTGTATTTACTGGCTTAAGTGGTGCAGGAAAATCGACACTCTTATTTGATGTTCTACATGCTGAAGGGCAACGAAAGTATGTAGAAACCTTTAGCCCATATGTGCGTCAATTTCTTGAAACTCTACAAAGACCGGAAGTGGAATCAATTAAAAATATCAGGCCGTCCATTGCAGTTGAGCAAAAAAATACCATTAGGAATTCACGATCGACGATTGGTACGATGACAGAACTTTGTGACTACTTTAAAGTGTGGTTTTCTCAAGTTGCACGCTTTATTGATCCAGATTCTGGAAATGTCCTTCAGCACGAAACTCCTCAATCACAAGCCGCTAAGCTAATAAAGAAAAAAGACTCCCAATTCATTGTTGGTTTTATTGCGGTAAGACCGGAAAAACTTTCCTCTAAAGATTTCCTTACTTTCTTGATCCAGGCG
>JABGUO010000104.1 GCA_018646565.1 Opitutia bacterium
AAGCTTAGTACTAAGCAGGTTCGTGCTGGCAATCAGGATCAAATACTGGCCAAGGGAATGGCCCGTCGAGTGATCAAAGCAATTTGTAATTAATTTTTTAATTCAGGAAATATAAGTTATGCCACGAGCACGCAATGTATCAGCTACCCGTAAACGCCGTAAAAAAGTCCTTAAGAAAGCGAAGGGTTATTTCGGGAACAAATCTCGTCTTTATCGTTACGCAAAAGATGCTGTTGATCGCGGGGAAGTGTATGCTTATGCACACCGTCGCAAAAGAAAAACAGAATTTCGTCAGTTGTGGATTGTTCGCATAAATGCAGCCTGTCGAGCTGAAGGAATTCGTTACGGTGAATTCATTCATGGTTTGGCCAAAGCCAATATCGAGCTTAATCGTAAAGTGATGTCTGAACTTGCCATTCATGAACCTGAATCCTTTAAGGAACTGGTGGTAAAAGCAAAGACCGCACTCGCGGCCTAAGGGCCCGACTATTTTATTCGGCGTGGAGAAAAATCTCCAAGCCATTGTCGAGGAGGCAGCAAAGAATCTTGATTCTGTTGCGAATCGTGCCGATTGGGACAATGTAAAAGCCACCATTCTTGGCCCGAATGGCAGTCTTACACAGATTGCAAAAGGAATTGGTGGTATCCCAAAAGAAGATCGACCTGCTTTCGGTCAGGCATTGAATCGCACCAAGAAAGAGATTGAAGAAATCTTCAAGTCTTCTCTTACCTCGATTGAACAAAAAGCCGATTTGGAAGCCTTGGGGTCTGTGGTTGATCCGACATTGCCTCCACCTGCAAACTTTACCGGTGGAACTCACCCGCTCACCAATACGCGAAGGAAGATGGTTTCTATTTTCCGAAAGATTGGATTTACTGTTGCCGAAGCAACTGAAGCAGAAACCGAGTGGTTTTGCTTTGATGCTTTAAATACACCGGAAGATCACCCTGCACGCGACGAGCAGGATACGCTTTTTTTCACTCCAGAAGCAAAATGGAATAACATCAAGCAGAAGAAAGAGGAAGCGTATGTTCTCCGTACCCATACCTCTTCGGTACAAATTAGAAGTTTATTACGAGAAAAACCTCCGCTTCGTATTATTGCACCGGGTCGATGTTTCCGTCGTGATACTGTGGATGCTACCCATTCGGCAAATTTTCACCAAACCGAAGGACTTTATGTCGACCGTAAGGTGACGATCAAGGATCTCAAAGGTGTCCTAGATTTTTTCCTCAAGGAACTTTTTGGTGACCAGGTTGAAACTCGATTAAGGCCCAGTTTTTTCCCCTTTACTGAGCCCAGTTTTGAAGTTGATTTAAGGGCTCCCAATATTGGAAAACTAAGCGATCAATGGATCGAGATCATGGGTTGTGGTATGGTGGACCCCAAAGTTCTCGGACTAGTAGAACTTGATCCCGAGGAATGGACTGGTTTTGCATTTGGAATCGGAATCGAACGGGTGGCCATGATTTTGCATGGAATTGATGATATTCGACATTTTTACAATAATGATTTTCGCTTCCTTAACCAATTGAACCAGGCCACATGAAAGTAAGTATCGATTGGTTAAGGCAATATGTGGACTGCAGTGCTACCCATCTCGAATTGGTCGATTCTTTGCCCATGCTTGGACTGGAGGTCGAAGAAAGCGGAAATCAGTCCAGTAGTTCACTCGAACATGTGGTGGTGGGAGAGATTTTATCGAAAGAACCACATCCGGAAGCGGATCGATTGAGTGTCTGCACGGTAACAGTTTCAGAGCAGGGTGAACCTGCTAAAATTGTTTGTGGTGCCACAAATTTTGTGGTCGGAGATCGTGTGCCAGTCGCTCTGCCTGGTGCAAAATTACCGGGCGGTTTTAAAATTAAAAAGTCAAAGCTTCGCGGGGTGGCATCAGAGGGTATGATGTGCAGTGCCGTCGAATTAGAACTGGGGCAGGATAACGAAGGACTGCTCATTCTTCCTGACAATCCAAAGGTGGGTACTCCCGTGAGCGAACTTTTTCAAAGTGATGTGACCCTGGAACTTGAAATTACTGCAAACCGGGGAGATTGTTTAAGCCATATTGGAGTGGCCCGCGAAATGGCAGCCTATTACGAAGAAAATCTAAAGCTTCCTGAATTAAAAATTTCCGCTCCTGTTACCAATCAACCCACCGATCAAAATTTAATTCAAGGTTTGAATGTCGAAACCGAAAATTGCCCCTTTTATTCTCTGTGGGCAATTCGGGGAGTAAAAATTGGCCCCAGCCCAGACTGGCTGAAGACACGCCTCGAATCTGTGGGTGCACGCTCAATCAATAATGTGGTAGATATTACTAACTTTGTCCTGTGGGAAACGGGACAACCACTCCATGCATTTGATGCCCAAAAAGTGGCACAGCAATCCATTGTGGTAAGACAGGCAATGGAGGGTGAGAAGTTGACTACCCTCGATGGCGTCGAACGAATACTGGATTCGAAAATGATGGTGATTGCGGATTCCCAAAAAGCATTGGTAATCGCGGGCGTCATGGGAAGCATCGATGCCGAGGTGGACGATTCAACCGTGGATATTATTCTCGAATCTGCATGGTTCGAACCTGGAAATGTGCGAAGCACCGCCCGCCGACTGGGGCTTCATTCGGATAGCTCTCAACGGTTTGCCAGAGATGTGGATCCTAGTGGTATTGAATTTGCAGCTCGAAGGGCAATCGATTTAATTTTGGAGATTGCCGGTGGAGAGTGTATTCCTGAGGTGGTTATAGCAGGCGAACCACCCCGCGGTTCTCGAGTCATCCAGATCGATCAGTCTTTTGTGGAAGAGAAGTGTGGATTCTCGGTTGATCCCGGCATTTTGGTTCGATCTTGGGAAAGGTTGGGCTTTCAGGTTGAAGGTACAAATCCATGGAGTGTGGAAGTTCCTTCATTTCGTTCGGAAGTAGACAGACCGATTGATTTGGTGGAGGAGTTCATTCGTATTTACGGAACATCAAAATTAACTGATTGCAGTCTTTCCATTCCAGCAATTCACCGCGAGAATGATCCCAGTTATGATTTTTTCGATCGCACAATTGAAAATTTGTCAGGACAGGGCTTCCAGGAAGTTTGTAATTACAGTTTGCGATCAGGCGAGGAAATAAAGAACTGGTTCCCCCAACTGGAGAATGAAAAGATCGGACTTCTTAACCCACTCACCGCGGACCATACCCATGTTCGTCCGTCTCTACTGCCGGGACTGCTCGATTCATTGGCCAATAATCAAAAAAATCTCAATCCCCTGTCTCAGGTCTTTGAAACGGGAAGAGTTTTTCAACCCAGTCCCCGCGGTAATGTAGAATTATTAAGTGTTAGCTTTGCCCTGTTTCCTCATTCAGTAATACGGGAATGGAAAGAAACTGAAGAACTTGATTTTTTTGACCTGAAAAGAGTAATCCATCGCCTTTTTCATGGTACTGGAATTTCTTTACCCAAGAAAAAATGGTGTCCAATCGAAGACAGTTCTCCATGGCAAAATAAATATGCCGCCCGTATAGGAAATGTTCATCAAAATAAAATTGAAATTTCTTCCGGTATAATTTCTCTTGCATTATCGAAGGAAAAAGAAATAAGAGGCCCAGTTTTAGCGGTTGAAATATTAATCGATCCCATTCTTCTCTCTAAGAAGAGAAAGAATACTACCTTCCAACCATTTTCCACATTTCCACCTGCTATTAAAGACTTGGCACTCGTGGTGGACCAAAACGAATCTGCTGAACAAGTCCGC
>JABGUO010000105.1 GCA_018646565.1 Opitutia bacterium
CCACGGTGGAAGAGTTGAACGAATGGAACTCCTCGTTCAGAAAGTCGCCTCGCGATTAAGCAGTTATGGGCAAAGGTACCTTTCTTCATCGCATCCTCGCCGTAGAGGTCGAGAACATGCTTGGGCTCATCTTTGAGATCAACCAGATCGGGTACGCTTGTCTGCATGCGGTAAGCCATTTCGTACTGGGCAATACGGGCATCGATTTCGAGGTCTCCCGATTCCATTTTCTTGGCCTGATTGATCTTGGCAATACCATCGAGCATATTGCGGCGCATATCCCGTGAAATACCATTGGGGTTGGAGAGATAGAGCACTGGGTCTCCGGCCGAACGGAATTTTACTCCCTGATGCTTGGAAGGAAGAAAGCCGCTTCCCCACAAACGGTCGTAGAGGGCCTGTGCATTTCCTTTCCCTTTAGAAATCATCACCACATATCCGGGTAAATCTTTATTGGGGCTGCCCATTCCCCAGTCAAGCCACGCGCCCATGGATGGTTTACCAGGTTGTTGGGAACCGGTGTTGATCGCGGTAATGGCCGGGTCGTGATTGATCGCCTCAGTGTGGACTGATTTTACCAAAGTTATATCATCTGCAATACTGGCAATGTTGGGAATCGCATCACTAAACCAGGATCCATTTTGTCCATGCCTGGTAAAATCAAACATCGGAGCCACACAGGGAAAAGAAGACTGTTTCGATGTCATTCCGGTTATACGCTGACCGTTACGAATACTGTCAGGTAATTCTTTCCCGTGGAAATCACGCATTTCCGGATGATAGTCATACAGGTCGATGTGCGAGGGACCACCGGAAAGGAATAAATAAATGACCCGTTTTGCCGTGGGTTTAAAATGAGGTCCAGGTAGAGTACCCGCAAACTTGTCCGATGCTTTTGTGGCGGCTGCATTGAGCAGAGAGGGATTCAAAAGATGGGCTGCACCCAGCGCACCTAATCCACGGGCACCAAGCCCGATCATTTGTCTGCGTGTCTGATTTTGATGAAATTCAAATGGATTCATTTTGATTACTCTCTGTTTAAGGTTTCGTCTAAGTTTAAGATCATAGAGGCCAGGACCGTCCAAGTTGCGTGCTCCTGTGCGGGGATTGATGAATCCCGGGATGTTTCACCAATCTTTAATAAATCATCAGCCCTTTTCGGTTCTGCTTGGAAAATCTTACTTTGATAAGAATGTGCATCCTGTAACACTTCCTTTCTTATGGAATCAGCAGGTCGTCCGGTAGCCAATTCGAAAGCCATGTCTAAGCGATCTGAGAAAGACTTGGCAGGGCTTTTTAGAATCCGCTGGGCAAACGCACGGGAGGCTTCCACAAATTGTTCGTCGTTCAATGTTACCAAAGCCTGCATGGGAGTGTTTGTACGCTGTCTTTGCAGAGTGCATGTCTCCCGGGTTGGTGTATCAAAGGCCATCATTCCTGGGTGGGGAGCAGAACGCTTCCAGTA
Source organism: Opitutia bacterium (assembly GCA_018646565.1). Classification (GTDB taxonomy): domain Bacteria; phylum Verrucomicrobiota; class Verrucomicrobiia; order Opitutales; family Seribacteraceae; genus Seribacter. The sequence continues at coordinate 1,466 of JABGUO010000105.1, forward strand.
AGTGTACATGCTTCGACGATATAGCTTATCTCCGTTATCGCGTACAAATCTGCGTCCACCATTTAAGGAAACTTCATTCCATAATCCTGGTGGTTGGTAGGGCTTTACCCCAGGTCCGCCAAAAGTTCTGTTGAGCAGTCCGCTTAAGGATAGAGCATTATCGCGAACAAATTCTCCCATGAGACGAAAGCGGGGAGCTCGCGCATGGTATAAGTTTACCGGATCTTTTTCCATATGAACCGCACGAGTCTCCGAGGACTGACGGTAAGTGGAACTCATCACCATCTGCTTGATGGTTCTTTTTACATTCCATTTGTTATCAATGAAATCTTTTGCCAGCCAGGACAGTAGGTCCGGGTGTGTGGGCCAACTTCCCTGTGAGCCGAAATCTCCGGGAGTACTGACCAAGGGGCGGCCAAAAATAGTCTGCCAGTAGCGGTTGACAGTAACTCTTGCGGTCAGCGGGTGATCTTTATCCATCAACCATTTGGCTAACCCAAGTCGGTTTTTAGGTAATTCTTTATCCATGGGCGGAAGAAAAGAAGGAGTGTCGGGAAGGATTTCTTTTGATTCATCCGGAGATGCATATTGTCCACGCATCAGAATATAAGTTTTTCTCATTTTATTAGGCGGGTTATCGCCCATGATCATGGAGGTAAGCTTTTTGGTCTTTAATGCATTTAAATCCTGTCTCTTTTTTGTAACCGTGGCCAAGGTTTGTTTGTATCCCGGATCATGTCGGTTGAGATAGTAATCAATCACCAGGTTGCGCTGGGTTGGGTTTAGATGTTTGGGTTCCTTTTTAATGAGGGGGAGGATAGGATCTATGTAGCCCAGTCGATCAATCTCCTGGGTACTAATTACTCGGGAGTAGAGGCGAAGTTCGTCCATTTCGAGCCCATTTGTGGAGGATCCATTAAAACGGCGACCAATGCGAAATGCTTTTTGGGATGAAATTGTTTTAGAGAGCGAATCATGAGTGACCTCCATTGGTTGTGACTTTCCGTTGAGGTAGACTTTCAATCCATTCCCTTTATTTTTCCCATTGTAGGTGATAGTCAAGTGGTGCCACTGGTTCACAGGAATTGGTTTTTTGGAAACTGCTTTGAGGGCGTTATCGGGGAATTCGTTTACTAGGTGCATACCAACCTTTCCACCCTCGAGCCAAATATCGTATCCTCGATGTTTTTGGGATTCATCCATTTTGCTAAGGATTGCACCGGTGAGATTTTTAGGAGTTTTAATCCAGACCGACCAAGAGAACGGTTGGTTGTGTTCGAGCTTACCGATTTGGGAAGACTCAATAAACCCGTTTTTCTCGATTTTCAATCCATTACTCGATTTCCCTAAATCCGTCTGTTTTGCTCCCCCATGAAGGACCAAATCTCTACCTGGTTTCGCTATGTCTTTGGTTTTATTTCCATCAAAAGAATCAAAAGTAAGCCCGGCGGTTAATCCTGAAGGTTCAGGGATAGATCGGTAGGGTAGGGACATTATAACCTTGATCTCGTCGAGGGAAAGAGTGCGGTTATAAACGCGGACCTCATCAATTTCAGTCCCATTAACTTGCGCGGAGTTGAACCGACGACCAATACGAAATGGTTTATCGGTCTTAATGGTATTTTCTTTTAGCGTATTGGTCGCGATGATTTTTTCCTGCTTGGTTCCATCCACATAAATTTCCACGGCATTGGCATTTCTTTTACCGTTGTAGGTTACGCAAAGGTGTACCCATTTGTTGGTGGGGATAGTTTTTTTAGAAACAATTTTGAGGGCATTATCGGGCCAGGCATGCACGATGTGAGTGCCCAGTCTTCCGCCATCCATCCATAGGTCATAACCGCGGAATTGGTTACCTTCATTCATTTTACTGAGAATGGCACCGCCGAGGTTTTTCTGAGAGGTTTTGATCCATGCACTCATGGAAAATGCTTGGTCATGCTCGAAGTCACCAAAATTGGGTAACTCGGCAAAGGAATTATTCTCGATTTTGATACCTCCTGAAAATTTGGCCTGTTTGATTGATTTCGGAGAGTGATGGAGAATGCATGATGAAGCTCCCTTGTTCGCCGCTTTGGAGGTATTGTTATCGAGGTTGAGTCGGTCAAAGGGGAGGTGGGCAACCAAGCCCTGAGGGTCAAGTAATTGAGGGTTCTCTTGTAATTGTTTTTTAGTTTTTTGAGTCCATTGGTCGAACGATTTAAGGGATTCTTTTCGCCTGCGTTGAAGTGAGCTACTGGCTACTTCAACTGCTTGGGTTGCCTCGGACAGTTGTTTCTTTCTCTCTGGAGTTATCACTTCAACCATCGGAGCTGTATTTCCACGCCTGGTTTGCATACCCGGATCTGCGTTATTGTTGTAGAATGCATAAAATTTGAAATATTCTTCCTGGGAAATGGGGTCGTATTTATGATCATGGCACTGGGCACATTCCATGGTTAGCCCCATCCAAACATTTCCTGTGGTTTTAACCCGATCGACCACATATTCTACCCGGAATTCCTCGGGAATAACACCTCCTTCATCGGTCGTTGCGTGGTTACGGTTGAAACCGGAAGCAATTTTCTGTGCATCGGTGGCATTCGGAAGAAGATCCCCGGCCAATTGCTCGGTAGAAAATTGGTCGAATGGCATGTTATGTTTGTACGCATTTAACACCCAGTCCCTCCATGGCCACATATCTCGTGGGCCATCGTCATGAAAAACGGAAGTGTCTCCATAGCGTGATGCATCCATCCATACAAGAGTCATTCTTTCGGCATATGCATCGGACGAGAGTAAGTGATCCACCACCTTTTCAAAGGCGTTGGGTGTATGGTCTAGAATGAAATTATTGATCTCGGCAGGAGTTGGAGGAAGCCCGGTTAAATCAAAGTAAATTCTGCGAATTAGAGTTCGCCTATCTGTTTCAGGGGAGGGTGTGAGATCTCTGTCTTGGAGAGTTTGTA
>JABGUO010000106.1 GCA_018646565.1 Opitutia bacterium
CGAACCGTCCAAATAGTACTTTTTCATGGATGGACTGGTCAAAAGGTAATCCAAACGGTCATAACTATCTTGCTTGCCATAGTAATGAGTCCAGAAATACCCAAGGCTATCCCGACAGGGAAGCATATGACTTAAGACTGTTTTATTCACTTTAAGAAAGCGTCTCAAAGGGGCGGTGTTTTTAAAATCATTGAAATCTCCAACGATTATATGGGTTGGGTTGGTCTCAGGCGGATAGGTTCGACGGATAAAATCTCTCATTGCACGGGCTTCCTTTTCTCTTAAATCCGCAGCTTGGGGATCATCCTTTCTTTCTGTCCATTTGCTCTTCAAATGAAGATTAAACAACCTCCAAGTTTTTCTCTTGGTACGAAATTCGACCTCCATCAACCCTCTTCTTGATCGCACGGTCTCGTTAAAATATAAGAACTCTATGTTAAGATGAGATTTTTTTGAAATAATGGGCAATCTGCTTAGCAAAGCAAGGTGACGCTGTTCATCGTTTTCTCCCCGCACCCAGTAGGAATGTTTATAATGGCCAATTCCTGAGGCGTTCAAATCTCTCCATAGGTCATTTAGGTAGTATGGTTCTCCTATCTCCTGCAATGCCAATATATCTGGACTCACTCGGCGAATCATGGAACGAATTATACCGTTTTCAATTTCTGGTTTAGGATAGTCCTCACGCCAATAACCAGCAACCAACCGATCCATCACCAAGTAATTTTTTACATTGTAGGATGCAACCCTTACTCGCTCTCCAAACAGGGGAAATGCGAGAAGTAGAAAAAATAAAAGCTTAACTAATACTAGCAATCTCTCAGCCTGCCCCGCGAATAACTTTTAAGTCCAACCGTTCGCTTTTTTTAATTTCTAACTTCTGCTTGAAATCACCCGGTGTTTTTGAAGATCCTGCTTCATGCCCATCCATACTCTTCAAAAGAATGAAGGCCCCCTGCACGGGAAATACTTGAGAGTATCCATCAGACCATGACAAATGTGCCGATCTTGTGCTTGCAGATTTTACTTTAATCTTGTGTTCACCAAAGGGAGATCCCCTAAACTCAGCATATTTGATTGGGTTGTAATCCACAGATTTCCCACCTTTAGAAAATCCCTTCTTAATATCATCCCATTTTTCATTAAAGGGAAATTTCAGTGTCTTCCCGGCAATGGGATCAACGTAAAGAGCACCATCGCCCGCGGCTTCTTTAATTTGTTCAAATGTTGCGTTCGCTGCATCGATAATTGAGGGGGCTTTCAAATCTATCCTCAAAATGGATGGAAACTCTTCACTTTTAGGCTCTTTTACCTTCCCCCAAAAAGACATACCAGCGTGAGAGAACTCAAAACTATATTCAAAAGTAGAGCCATTTTCCCATTCCCCTTTTACGGTGGTTGTTCGACGGTCTTGAGATACAGGTGGGGATGTAGCAAGGCTTTTAACACGCCTTTTTGACCAACCCTTCCCACCTGATTTTGTATATCCGTAAATATCTATTGAGATGGGAGATTTTTGCACACGGGCACCATCTTCATCTAACAACCAAATATGTGCCAAGCGCCCGTTAGAATGTAAACCACCTTCAAATGCAACACTCTCCAGGTATGTGTTGTAGCCTTTCCACTTTCCGGAGCCATACCTTTCAAGGACTTTTTCTCCTCCCCCAAGTATTGTAGGCACCAGGGACTTTTTAAGTTTTTGCAGGGCTTTACCCAAGGCGATTGTTTGCGGATCCAGTTTCGACCAAGGCAATGACATCGGACTGGAGCGGCCGCGGAGTTTAAGATCTACTCCCTTATCATCTGCGGATACAAAAGATGCCTGCAAGGGGCGTCCATCGGAGCTTGTCCATGTGTGCACCTTATCCAAGTCAGCTTCCACCACTTTGGGAGGAACTACTTTTACAGGTTTCACAGGTGCAGCAGGTTTAAGAGGGGCAGGACGGTATTTCTTGGCGACTGCCTGTAAAACTTTCGCCAATGCCTGAGACTCGTCTGAAAACTTACTCAAAGCTATGGTAAATTCGTTCGCACCTTTATTCATCAAAACAGTAAGTTGATCTCCGACTAAAGAGATAAACTTAGCTTGCATACTTCTACCATCGGCACTCTTCCAGTCATGCTCGATATCCAAAGCCTCGGGTCCGAGTGCTTCGGTAGGCATAGCCGCAACAACTTCATCAAAAGGCGAAGAAGCAATTTGTGCTTTTGGTGCTGGAGCACCCAGTTGTTTTGCTAACTGCTGGGAAGGAACAGATAAAGTATTGAGGGGAAGTGGAAAGATATTGCCGTTCCATTTGATGGTTACGGTTTGAGCGACATTATCGAAAGAAATAAATGACGCCTGTAAAGTGCGACCCTGCAAATCAGTCCATGGATAGAGCTTCTCGTCTTGGCCAAAAGTAGATAATAGAGGCAAGCTGAGGATGAGGGCGATTAAATAGGGCTTTTTCATACTTCCTGTGGTTTTGGTTCTTCGTTTTCGATTTCCCATGACAATGTCACGAATTTCTTTTTTTGTTCCCAAGGATGGAAAACGTCAAAAATTTTCCCAGGATTTAAAATTTTGTTTGGATCAAGAGCCTCTTTAATCGCCAACATTGCCCGCCACTCCGCAGGATTAAATTGTTCGCGCACAAAAGGAGTCTTGGCCAGTCCCACTCCATGTTCCCCACTAATCGCCCCCCCAAGTTCGATGACTTTGCTCATCAATTCTTTAAGGGCGGATACCGCACGACTGGTTTCCTCGGAATTTTCTTCATTGTACATTAAATTGATGTGCAAGTTTCCATCTCCACAGTGTCCAAAGACTCCAATTTTGATTCCATAAGCTGCCCGTAACCTTTCGACTGCCCTGACTAACTCCACTTGTTTATCTAAGGGAACAACCACATCTTCATTTAATTTTGTACTGGCCAGTTTTTTCATCGATGAAGATCCCTGCCGGCGAACTTCCCACAATTTCTCAGCCTCATCCAATGAATGTGCCGAGCGATGAGCAAGGGCAGTCGCTTTTAACCAGCCCTCCAATTCCTTGGCCTGCTCATCCACCTGACTTTCCGAACCGTCCAGTTCGATCAGAAGCATAGGATGGGGAGCGATACTGGGGAAAACATCCGTACCGACATATTTTTGCAGGCAATCAATCGTCCATCGGTCGAGGTATTCGAGAATGGAAGGTCGTAGACCAAGTTTGCGAAGTTCCCCTGGTGAGGACAAAGCAACCTCATCGCTATCAAAAACTCCAAGAAAGGTACGCGTGCTTGAAGGAAGATCCACAAGTCGCAAAGTTGCCTCGGTTACCACACCTAATGTACCCTCACTTCCAATCCACAAATCGCGGACATTATAACCGGTCGCAAACTTACGAGTCGCCCTGCCCCACTCCACATATTCTCCACTTGCGAGATATCCTGCCAGAGACAGTACATAGTCCCGGGTCACCCCATACTTCACGCAGCGTAAACCACCAGCATTACAAGCTATATTCCCACCAATTGTACAAAATTTCTTAGAGGATGGATCGGGCGGATAAAACAAGCCACTTTCCGCAGCCAGGCTTTGTAAATCGGCCACTACTACTCCCGGCCCACACCTTGCAAGCTGATTACTCTCGTCGATATCCAAATGATTCAACCTCGAAAGATCGAGCACCCATCCGCCCGCTATGGGAGTCGCACCACCCGTAAGGGATGATCCCGCACCTCTCGTGGTTACAGGAATTGCATGCTTGTTTGCAATCCTTAGGACATCTCCAACCTGCTCGGCTTTCTTCACCCTAATAACCGCATCAGGAAGGAAGCTAACCTTAAGCCCGTCATAGGATGCATCTTCTCTGGCTTTGTCTCCAAATTCGACACAATTGCCTAAAAGCTCAACGAGCTTGGATGAGGCATTAGCTATGTCAGTACAGTCATTCATTGTTCCAAATACCTATACAAATAGGAATTCTTAAACCA
>JABGUO010000107.1 GCA_018646565.1 Opitutia bacterium
ATTGATCTAGAATACAAACGGCCATCCTTTGTTCCATTTTCTTATCCTTAACAGATCCAATCCAATGAATTTTATGCCCATCAATTTCCTCTCGGTCCCACGCAAAATTACCTCTACTAGCGACCACCTCTTTCTTTACCAATTTTAAAATTTCTTCTAACTCATTGTTGGTAAATTCAGTTTCAACCATTAAAGTCATATCTGGAATTTTTTTGGTGAGTATTTTATCCAAGCTCCCCATTGCCATAATAAGTTTCCCATTGAAAGAATCACCCCATTCTTGAGCATGTTCGAGGAATATTTCGATTTTTTTGGAGTCTTGGTTATTAAGACTTTTTTTCTTAATCCACTCCCTCCCTTTTTCCCATGCCTTTGAGCGAGTAAAGGCTCCTAATGGACCGGCTTCAATTTCTTCTGTAAACTGATTCAAATCATCAATTTCCAATAGGAATACAGCATCTTCAGGAACAAAATTGAGCAAATTCTTCGAGGCACTCAAGACTCGGTTCGTAAATCCAAATAGAAGAATAAGACTGAAGAAGAAATTAAAATATTTCATGGAAATTTATTATTGAGGAGGTGAGGTGTAACGAAATCCGGCATTCGGGTTTCGGGGGTCGAATGCAAAGGCATCACGATTTTCTAGAAAAGTTTTTAATTGCCTAACAGGAATAGCAAAACCAAGTCCTTCGGCGCCACTACTCACCACTTTCATATTGTTCACTCCCACAACCTGACCTCGATAGTTAAACAATGGACCACCCGAATTCCCCGGACTAATTGCTGCAGTTGTTTGAACATGTAAACGGGCCTGTATGATTCGATTTCTTAGACTTACAATTCCCTCTGAGACACTTCTTTCCAATCCAAGAGGGCTCCCAATCGCAAAAACCCGCTCCCCCTGTTTCAAATCATTGGAATTTCCCAGAGCAACAGTCGGAAACTTTTTCTGCATGGATTGACCTTCGATTTTTAAAAGAGCAAGATCAATATTGCCTCCAGTTGCCACTATACGGACATTATTATAATTCTCTTTAATTAATTCATTCTTCCCCTTTCGGAACTGAGTGATCGATATAATTCTTTCTCCTGCAACCACATGATCATTGGTAACCACATATCCATCTTGATGAACAATAAAGCCCGAGCCTAGACCAGTAGGCGTTCTTATCATAACCACCGCTTCCCCCAGTCTTTCAACTAACGCACCCAATGGTTGAACTGAAGCTCGAGGGTTTTGCCGATACAGATGGTTTCCTGTTCCTGACACCTGCTGGCTCTCTTCAGAAAGATTGCGGATAACTTTTAAACAATCCCTTTCTGGAATTTTAATCAGGTCAAAGCCCAAGTCTACAATCCAGTAATCAGCATTTTCCTTAATTAATTCCCCAGATATTGAACTTCCATTTTGCAATTCAACCTTGATTTTCTCAGCTGTACAGAAAAATGTAAAAATGAACAGATGGGTCAGAAAGAATATATATTTTCTCATGCTAGATATGCAATATTGGGTGCTCAATTATAAAGCTTGTAATTAGTCTACCAAACATAATTTTAAATACTGTGCCCTTGTCCATCAAGCAATCGCTACAATTAAAAGAGAAAAACCGGGGCGGACAGATAATATTTCAAGAATCCGACACTCTTTCTATTATCCAAGATAACCATCAATACTGCAGAATGGCACAATCAATTAATTAGGATAATGAAAACTGGCCTGTGAACAATTTCCAAAGTTTGCCCCGTGTAACGCCTTTGGTTTTGCGCCCTCTAATTCTGTATCAAGAATCATCAAACGCATTTTCCCTTTAGAAGATCGTTCCGTATATATAATATGCCTTCCATCATTTAACCAAACCGATTGTAGTCCATGGCTCACTCCTTTGGTAAGTTGTCTACTTTTTCTAGCATTAAAACTGTATTCAAAAATTTGAAACCCACCCCCCACTGCTGCTGTAAAACTAATTTTAGAGGAATCGATGGGATTCCAAGAAGCTTCGGTACAATGAGAACTCACATTAGTTGAGACCCTAGTGAGTGAACCTGTGGAAAGAGAGAGTTCATATAGTTGCGGTTTTCCTCGGCTATCTGATGTCACAATCATACGGCGCCCGTCCGAAGACCAACAAGGCCCGGATTCATTACTCTTATTCCTGGTCAATCTTTTTGGTTTTGATCCAGGATTAGGTGCAATCCAAACTTCCGGGTTACCGGTACTCGAGAGAATCAATGCGACTTGTGAGCTTTTTGGATTTTGTACAGCGCTTAAATTACTTCCACGATAATTCGCAATTGTACGAATTTTTCGAGATTCCAAATCAAGATAAAAAATATTGTTAAACAACTGACGATTGCTGGTAAAAAATATGCCCTGCCCTTTATTACCCCAACTCGCGTTAAAAGTAATTTTTTTAAAATTGGTATTGGGTCGACTCGTAGACATCAGGGCATTCGAAACAAATATTTCCTTGTATCCAGATAAGTTGGATAAATAAGAAATCTTTCCGGCAAAAAAGCCTGGGGTTTTTAATAAAAGGGTTACCACCTTATCACATCCTCTGAGTAAAGCATCATCGATTGAATCACCTCCTGAAGCTAAAGTTTTCAATGTCCTTGGAGGACTGCCGGACTGAATGTTAATGCCAACTTGATTCCCTCCTTTTGCCGAAAATGTAATGCTGTATTGACTTTCTTTTGGATGGCTTAACCGAAATCCACCATGAAAAGAAAAGGCTTTTTGGATGAGCGGGACCAAGGTGGAAGAGGTCGATCCGAGATCAACTGCTATTTGCTTCCGAGCGAGATCTGACTCGATACCGGGAAGGAGTATCTTGTTTCCGCTCTGTGCAAACAAAGAAGCAGATGAGCAAACCATCGCACTCAACATTAAAACTACCAAAGAAGAAAAAGAAGTTCTTCGCAAATTATTTATCCAATCATCCATATCCACATTCATAGTTTTTATGATTCAATAAAATTCTTACTCTCAGCAAGAGCAAAAGAGTATTTTGACTATAATTTTGATTGTGAGAAAGAATAAATGCTCAATTTTAAATAACTTTTCATTTACTCGAACAAACACTTACTTCATTATATATTCTTTTGAATTATGTCCGAACAACTTATTACCGACCTTCTCAAGCAAGTTAACTACCCTGGATTTAGCAGGGATATCGTCTCTTTTGGTCTCATCCAGGAAACGCGTTTCGAAAATGGACAAGCCTTTGTAAAGGTTGAAATCAGTACCGCAGACCCAACCCTGCCAAAAGTCCTTAAAGGCGAGATTGAAAACAAGCTTATCCAGGAAGAGTCAATACAGGGAGTAGATATTCAAATAATAGTGAAGAAACCTGCTGTTGACCAATCAACAAACACAGAGAATAAGGAAAGTGCGGTACTCCCAGGGGTTAAAAAAATTGTTGCAATAGCGAGCGGTAAAGGCGGCGTTGGAAAATCAACTATGGCAGTCAACTTGGCCTGCTCTATTGAACAAATCTTATCCAGAGACTCCTCTGCACCAATTAAAATAGGCTTAATGGATTGTGATGTTTATGGACCATCAATTCCACTCCTAATTGGAGCCTCAGGGCAACCACAGGCTTTAGGAGATAATTTAATTGCTCCCATCGAAAGTTATGGAATTAAGGTAATGTCGATGGGATTACTCGTGGATGAAGAAACACCCGTTGTCTGGCGTGGACCCATGGTAATGAAAACAATTCAACAATTTGCCGCTAATGTAGATTGGGGAGAACTCGACTTACTCTTAATCGACTTACCTCCCGGCACGGGAGATGCACAACTTTCCATCGCTCAGGTGATGCCACTCGATGGAGTAGTCATTGTAACTACCCCACAAAAAGCGGCGGTAGATGTTGCCCGAAGAGGTGCAAGAATGTTTGAAAAAGTAAATGTTCCCATTCTCGGAGTGGTTGAAAATATGAGTTTTCTTCTCAACGAAGAAAACAAAG